>NZ_RAZO01000226.1:0-13660 GCF_004307535.1 Pseudomonas sp. Sample_9 | reverse complement strand
ACTGTAGGAGCTGCCGAAGGCTGCGATCTTTTGATCTTCAGAGCCAGAAAGGAAAATCCTCAGGGCGCAACCAGAACAGCTCGCATGGTGTTCCTGCCTGCACAGAGTGCGGCGTTTCGAAAATAAAAAGATCGCAGCCTTCGGCAGCTCCTACATTTGGAATACGGTGCACTGTAGGAGCTGCCGAAGGCTGCGATCTTTTGATCTTCAGAGCCAGAAAGGAAAATCCTCAGGGCTAAACCAGAACAGCTCGCATGGTGTTCCTGCCTGCACAGAGTGCGGCGTTTTTGAAATTAAAAGATCGCAGCCTTCGGCAGCTCCTACCTTTGAAATACGGTGCAACTGTAGGAGCTGCCGAAGGCTGCGATCTTATGATCTTCAGAGCCAAATGGCATCCCACAAAGGGTAGTCCCCAAGGCGCGCCACCAGACCGGCTCTTACAGGATTCTTGACTACATAAAGCGCAGCGGCTCTAAGATCCTCATCCCGCCTCAACGCGCGGTCGTAATAACCTCGCTGCCATAATTGTCCCTGGCGACCATGTCTTCGATTGTAAGCCTGGCAACTTCGGGACTTAACGCGACACATAAGATCCGCAAGCGAGCCGTGATCAAGCTCCACTAGCCAATGCAGATGGTCTGGCATTACGACCCAAGCCAGAGAGGTGGCTAACCCGGCTTCACTGCAACGTCTCAGCTCGTTGACCACCAGCCTCCCGTCGTGCCAATTGGTAAAAACACGTTCACGTCGGTTAACCACAACGGTCAGTAAATAAATTCTTCCGGTTTCAGAGTGTCGGCCCATTCTCAGACGACAGGCTTTTGCAGCAGCAGGCATTCCATTGCCTCCCTTTCAAGAACTTGAAAAAACCTTAGCGTCTGCACTCTGTTTAGCCAGCCCAGCCAATTACTGGATGTGTCGTTACAAGCCCCGGCCGCTCCATCCGTCCGGGGCTTTTTTACCTCGATTGAATTTTTCCCCCGCCGTGTCGCTCTTCTGCATAACAGAACCCGTCTGCCATCGGTGCGCTCATGAACAGGAACCTCGACGATTACAACCGCATGCGTGATTTTTCCGCGACGTCGGAACCGGCCGCAGTCAAGCGCTCGGGCCGTAGGTCGGCCAAGGATCATGCCTTGCAGTTCTGCATCCAGAAGCACGACGCTTCGCACCTGCATTACGACTTTCGCCTCGAACTTGACGGTGCCCTCAAGAGTTGGGCTGTGCCGAAGGGGCCGTCGCTGGATCCTTCGGTCAAGCGCTTGGCGATCCATGTCGAGGATCATCCGCTCGATTACGCGACGTTTGAAGGCAGCATTCCCGAGGGGCATTACGGCGCCGGTGATGTGATCGTCTGGGATCGCGGCGTGTGGATTCCGCTGGAGGATCCGCACAAGGCCTACGCCAAGGGCCGGCTGAAGTTCGAGTTGCAGGGCGAGAAGCTCGGCGGCGTATGGAATCTGGTGCGCACGCACATGCCGGGCAAGAAGGAGCAATGGTTCCTGATCAAGCATCAGGACAACGCCGCGCGCCCGCAGGATGATTTCGACGTGCTGGTCGCCGAGCCCGACAGCGTGCTCAGCGAGCGCACGATTGTCGGCAAATCGGCGACTGCCGCCGATAAAGCCAAACCGATAAAAAAGGCCCCGGCCAAGCCGCGCAAGCAGGCGTCCGGGCAGCTTACCGGCGCGCGCAAGGCCAAGCTGCCGGCGCTGATCAAGCCGGAACTGGCGACGCTGGTCGACAGCGCACCCGAAGGGCAGTGGAGCTACGAGATCAAGTTCGACGGCTACCGGATCATGGCGCGGATCGATCACGATGAGGTTCAGCTGTTCACCCGCAATGGCCATGACTGGACGCACAAACTGCCGCAGCAGGCCAAGGCGCTGGCGGCATTGGGTCTGGAATCAGCGTGGCTCGACGGTGAAATGGTTGTGGCCAATGAGCAAGGCGTGCCGGATTTTCAGGCGTTGCAGAATGCCTTCGATGCCGGGCGCAGCGGCAATATCGTTTATTACCTGTTCGACGTTCCGTATCTCAACGGCGTTGACCTGCGCGACGTACCGGTCGAAGAGCGTCGCGCCGCGCTGAGCACCATCCTCGGTGCGCAGAAAGAATCCTCAACGCTGCGTTTCTCCGAAGCCTTCGAAGAAACCCCGGACGCGCTGCTCAACAGCGCCTGCCAGATGCAGATGGAAGGCCTGATCGGCAAGCGTCTCGGCTCGCCTTATGTGTCGCGGCGCAGCGGTGACTGGATCAAGCTCAAGTGCAAGCATCGCCAGGAGTTCGTCATTGTCGGCTACACCGATCCGAAAGGCGCGCGCAGTGCTTTCGGCGCGTTGCTGCTGGGCCTGCACGACCGTGACAGCGGCGAGTTGCGTTATGCCGGCAAGGTCGGCACCGGGTTCAACGAAACCACGTTGAAAAGCATCCTCACCCAACTCAAGCCGTTGCAGACCAAAGCTGCCGCAGTGGTCAATCCGCCCAGCGGTTTCGAGGCCAAGGGCGTGCACTGGCTCAAACCCAAACTGCTGGCCGAAGTGGCATTCGCCGAGATGACCAAGGATGGCTCGGTGCGTCACGCCGTGTTCCATGGTTTGCGCGATGACAAACCGGCCAAGGACATTACAGAGGAGCGAGCGAAGCCTGTGAAAGCTGCCAAGTCCGACAAGTCTGAAAAGACCGAAAAAACCAAAACCGCCGCCAAGCAACCGGCGAAGAAAACCGCCGCCAGCAAAGCCGAAACCGCACCGTCGCAATCAGGACTGGCCGGCGGCAAGGTGCGCATCACCCACCCGGATCGAGTGATCGACGCCGTCAGCGGCACGACCAAAATGCAACTGGCGCAGTATTACGCCAGTGTCGCCGAATACATCCTGCCGCAACTCAAGGATCGCCCCGTCGCACTGGTGCGTGCTCCCGATGGCATCGCCGGCGAATTGTTCTTCCAGAAGAACGCCGATCGCTTGGCCATTCCCGGCATCACCGCACTGGACAAGGACATCACTGGCCAGCCAGTGATGATGATCAATAACCCCGAAGCGCTGGTCGGCGCGGTGCAGATGAGCACGGTGGAGCTGCACACCTGGAACGCGACGAAGGTGGATCTGGACAAGCCCGATCGCTTCGTCCTCGATCTCGACCCGGATCCGGCGCTGCCATGGAAAAGCATGGTTGAAGCCACCGCGCTGACCCTGACCGTGCTCGATGAGTTGGGTCTGAAAGCCTTCCTGAAAACCAGCGGCGGCAAAGGCATTCACTTGGTGGTGCCATTGACCCGCAAGCACGGCTGGGATGAAGTGAAGGACTTCAGCCACGCCATCGTCAGCCACATGGCCAAGTTGCTGCCGGATCGTATTTCAGCGGTATCCGGGCCGAAAAACCGCGTCGGTCGGATCTTCATCGATTACCTGCGCAACGGCCTCGGCGCCACCACCATTTGCGCTTACGCCGCACGGGCACGGGAAGGTATGCCGGTGTCGGTGCCGCTCTACCGGGAGGAAGTCGCTGAAATCAAGGGCGGTAATCACTGGAACATCTACAACGTTCACGAGCGTCTGACCGAAGTCGGCGATGAGCCTTGGGCGGACATGAAGAAGACCCGTCAGACTATCAGCGCCGAGATGCGCAAACGCGTCGGCATGAAAAAGTGATCAGGTGTCGCGCAGCAAGTCGTGGGCGTTGAGCAGTTCGAAGGCGATTTGCGGGTGGTTTTCCAGGCCCTTGCGAATCGCCGCCGGGATCGCTGCGCGTGTCTTGCGACACAGGCCCGGCAGCTCGTCGATCTGAATGGCAATGCCGCGCATGGTGCGCACTTCGTTGAATCCGGGGGCGACGTCGACGCGGATGCCCAACTGCTCGTACATGCGCTGTTGCAGGCGTTTGAGGTCGTCGAGGTCTTTGAGTTGTTCCAGGCGCGCCAGGAGAATTTTTTCCTCGGCACGAGTCAGGCGCAGGATGCGCAAATCCGCGCCAGGCGTTTCCAGCAACGGATCGCGCCCGCAGATGCAGGCGCCGGGTGGGCAGGGTGAGCGCAAGGGCAGGGTCGTCGTCATGGCCTCCATCATAGAGGCCGTTGGACGGATTTGCCTATGCGCACTCAGCGGCCGTCCATCGGCCGCTGCTTCCCTCGTGACTACTGATGCACGCCTTCGTATTGCACCAGAATGGCGTTGGCCAGGTCTTCATCGCTGGCGTTCAAGCCAGGGTTGGCCTGGCGCACCTGTTGCAGTACCGACTCAAGATAAACCCCACGGATGGCCCCGCCGCTGGCGACAAAGGCAGACACGTCGTCACGGGCCGGAATCACCATTTTGTCGTCCTTGAAGGTCGAGTACAGCGACGCGGAAACACCTGCGGAGGTGGCGACGTCGCCCGCGTCAACGCGGGCCAGCGCCGAACCGACCGGCAGGCAAAGCATTAAAGAAGAAATCAGGACTAACTTGCGCATGACGTGTTCCTCCACAGGCGCTAAGCAAAAAGGGAAGGGACTACATAACGTCAGAGGTGAACGGCGCGCCGGAGTTCCGTTAGCGCTGAAAACGAAGCGGCGAGGAACCGGGCAAAAAGGCAGAGTGTCTACCGCATGCCTGCATTGCCGAGAAGCGAACCATGCTCGTCAGAGTCAGCGACAACATTGCCCAACCGGCAGATACGCGAATCGAAGCGCTTTTGCTCGCTGGATTTGTCTGCCTGACCATCGCGCTCGGCCTGTTCCCGCGCAGCCGCGTCGACTGGCTATTGGAAAATGTCTTGGCGTTGGCGCTGGTGTTAGCCCTGCTGCTGGCGCATCGGCGTTTTCGCCTGTCGACGCTGTCGCTGGGGATGCTCTTCGCCTTCCTGTGCATTCATGAAGTCGGCGCGCATTACACCTATTCGCGGGTGCCGTACGATCAGTGGGGCACACTGCTGACCGGCGTCAGCGTAAACAAGGTGCTGGGTCTGGAACGCAATCACTATGACCGGCTGGTGCACCTGAGCTATGGATTGCTGCTGGTCTGGCCGATTCGCGAAGTGCTGCTGCGCCTGACGCCGTTGCGCGGCGCGTGGCTGGCGCTGTTGACCCTGAATGTAGTGCTGGCGACGTCGGCGTTGTACGAATTGATCGAATGGGTGGGCGGCGCTTACCTGGGCGACGACACTGGCAAGGCGTTCGTCGGTGCGCAGAATGATCCATGGGATTCGCAGAAGGACATGGCCCTGGCGCTGTTCGGCGCCGGGCTGTCCTTGCTGGTGTTGACGCGCTGGCGTCGAGCGCCGCGCTGAAGGATCAGATCACGCCGCAGGCCATGCGATCACCGCCACCGCCCAGTGGCTTGGGCATGTCGGAATGGTTATCGCCGCCGGCGTGAATCATCAGGGCGTGGCCCTTGATCTCGGAAATCTTCTTCAGGCGCGGCGCCAGCACCGGGTAGTTGGCGACACCATCAGCCGTCACATACACCGCCGGCAGATCGCCCAGATGTCCATCGGCGTAAGGGCCAAGGTGCTTGCCGGTTTTCGCCGGATCGAAGTGTCCGCCAGCGGCCAGTGCCGCGCCCTTGACGCCATCCTTGGTGCCCGCTTCGCAGCTGCCGTTTTCATGGACATGGAAACCGTGAATGCCGGCCGGCAACGATTTCAGGTCGGGGGTGAAAAGCAGGCCATAAGGCGTCTCACTGACAGTCACCGAACCGATCGCCTGCGGCGCACCGTCGGCGCTGACCAGGTTGATCACGACTTTCTCCGTTGCCGCCTGCGCGGTGCCGATTGCCAACGTGCCGAGCAGACCAAACCACAGTGCGCGTTTCATAAGCGTTTCCTTCAGCTGCATGAATGTTCGAAGCGCTGGATTGATAGCCGGCCAGGGTTAACCGGCGATGAAGGCATTATCCAGCGGCGCTGCAATGTGTGACCGGGTTCGCGTTTGAAAAGTTTTGCCGGATTCAAGTCGCCGCTGACATCAGCCGATACGCTCTGTGTCGGCAGTTCCCTGCACATAGGCTTAACTGAAATCCGACAAGCGCAATCCAGCGTGCCCACGGGAGATTCCACGGTGTCGATCAAACTGCGTTTGGTGTTGCTGATTGCGACCAGCCTGCTGACGGCGCTGATCGTGAGTCTGGTCAGTTACGTCGGCAACCTGCGGATGGCCACGGCGGTCGGCGATAACACGGTGAGCATGAGCGCGCTGCGCAATCACATGGAAGCCGACATGATGCACGACGCCCTGCGCGCCGATGTCTATTCGGCGATGCTGGTCGGCCTGGGCAAAAGCACCGCCACCGCGACCGAGGTGCGCGATTCGCTCACCGAGCATGCCGGGCATTTTCGTGAAGTGCTGGATGACAACCTGAAATTGCCGATCAACCCGCAGCTGCGCACGGCGCTGGAGCAGATCAAGCCGAGCCTCGACACCTATATCAAGTCCGCCGAACAGATTGTCGGCGTGGCGCTGGACAAGCCGGATGCCGCCGAGCAGCAGCTTGGTACTTTCAATAGCGCCTTTACTCAGCTCGAAGAGCAGATGGGCGCGCTCAGCGAACTGATCGAAAACAACACCCTGCACACCAGCGAAGGCACCGAAGCGGCCATCCGTCACGCTAATCTTGCGCTGGCAGTGGTGCTGGTCGTCAGTCTGTTGCTGCTGCTGATTCAGGGGCGCTGGGTCATCCTGAGTATCATGGGGCCGCTCAAATCCGCCAGCCGCATCGCCGAAAGCATTGCCCATGGCAATCTCAGCGAACCGATTGTCGAGCCCGCCGGCAAGGACGAAGCCAGCGTGTTGATCCGTACATTGGCGACCATGCAGCGTGATCTGCGCAACATGATCGACGTGGTGCGGCGCAACGCTCACGGCGTCAGTGGCATGAGCGAGCAGCTCAGCCAAGGCTGCCATCAGGTCGCCGACAGCAGCCAGCAGCAAAGCGTTGCCGCTGGGACCATGGCGGCCGCCGCCAGTCAGATGACCGCGAGCATCGAAGAGATCACCCGCCACGCCGAACGTGCCCTGAGCATGGCCAATCAGGCCGAAAACCTGGCCAAGGAGGGGGGCGGGGTGATCCACCAAGTGGTCAGCGACATGGACGACATCGCCCGCTCGGCACAGCAGTCGGCGCAGGTCATCCGCACGCTGGATCAGGAATCCGAGGCAATCTTCAACATCATTCAGGTGATCAAGAGCATCGCCGACCAGACCAACCTGCTGGCGCTCAACGCCGCGATCGAGGCGGCGCGGGCAGGTGAGCAGGGCCGTGGCTTTGCCGTGGTCGCCGATGAAGTGCGCAGTCTGGCCGCACGCACCAGCGCCTCGACCCAGGAAATCGCAGCGATGGTCGCGCGCATCCAGAGCAGGCGCGCGAGGCGGTCACCAGCATGGAGGCCGGCGTGGCGCAGGTCGACAAAGGCATGGCGGTGACGGCGGAAGTCGAGCGGGCGATTCGCGAGATCCTCGACGCCACGCTGAACACCACGCAACTGGTCAACGACATCACCCGCACGATTGGCGAACAGAGTATGGCCAGTAACGAAATCGCCCATCAGGTGGAGATGATTGCGGGAATGAGCGAGGGCAATAGCCGGGTGATCGGGCAGACGGCGACGACTACCGATGAATTATCGAATCTGGCGGGGCAGTTGGCGCAGTCGGTGGATCGGTTTCGGTTGTGATGTTGGGGTAGGCTTGCGGGTTTTCTATTGCCTGAGCCAGCGCTTTCGCGAGCGGGCTCGCTCCCACAAGGTTCGCCAGTGTCGAGTCCTTTGTGGGAGCGAGCCTGCTCGCGAATAGGCCAGCTCTGACAGGATTGAATCAGGCCAATGGTCCCTTAATCAAAACCTGAACGCCTGCCGCCCAACCAACAACCATTTCCCACCCTGTTTCTGCCAGATCTGGAAATTCTCGATCTCGGTCGGAATCACCTCGGTCCCCTTCAACGCCTGTGCGGAGAAGTGGTGGCGCACTAATGCGGTATCGCCGGACATCGTGATGGTCTGCTTTTGCATCTCCAGGGTCTTGAATGCGCTGCGGCCGGTTTCGATGTCGGCGATGAATTCCTGCTTGTCCTGAATCTTGCCGCTGGAGTGGCCGTAGGTCAGGTTCGGCGCGGTCAGAGCGTTCAGTTCGGCGATGTCTTTGTGCAGCATCGCTTGGGTCAGGTGATCGACTGCTTGGGCAACTTCTCTTTCCGCCGGGGCAGGGGCGGCGATGGCGCAGGCGCTGAAGGCGCAGAACAGGCCGATGAGGAGGCGGGACTTGGTCATGGTGTTTCCTTGTTGTTATTGGGTTTGGATGACTGGTTTATTTCGTCAGTCATCGTACAACGTAGCAGGTAATTTTCTGCATGAACAACGAGCGGTTGGCACTGATTTATCAAGTTGCGAAGCACATCGCGCAAAAAAGTTTGCAGGCCGATGCCTGATCGCCATCATGTTTGGTGCCCGATGGCCGATAAGTCCCTGAGCGGAAAAAGACTTTCAAGTCGGGAACAGACGCGCGGGTTCGCCCTGACGTGATATTCTCCGCGCCAATTTGCTTTGACCTAATTCGGTTGGCCTGCCTTTTCAGCGGGCCGACGGGATCCCTGTCGCTCAAGCAGCTGAAGCCAATAACGATAAGAAGTCAGTTCAGAAGGGACATTAACTGAGGTCGATGCCACATGTCGGCCTTGTGTGCCCACCCGTCAATATTGAAGTGTGCCCGATTGCGCGATGCCAGCCTGAGCGTCAACCAAGCGCAACGCAGACTGATAACAACGACGGGCGGAAGGCGTTTTATCATAGGTGCAACAGATGTTTAAGAAAGTGAACACAGCCTTGCTCGGTCTGGCTTTGGCGATGGGGATGTCGTCTGCCAATGCTGCCGAAGCGAAGAAAGTTGACGTCCTGCTGATCGGCGGCGGCATCATGAGCACCACCCTGGGTGTGTGGATCAATGAGCTGGAACCGACCTGGTCGATGGAAATGGTCGAGCGCCTTGATGGCGTCGCCCTGGAAAGCTCCAACGGCTGGAACAACGCCGGTACCGGTCACTCGGCTCTTGCCGAGCTGAACTACACCCCGGAAGACGACAAGGGCAACGTAACGATCCCGAAAGCTGTCGAGATCAACGAAGCGTTCCAGGTTTCCCGTCAATTCTGGGCCTGGCAGGTTCAGCAGGGCGTGCTGAAGAACCCTCGCTCGTTCATCAACACCACACCGCACATGAGCTTCGTGTGGGGCGATGACAACATCAAGTTCCTGAAAAAGCGCTACGAAGCCCTGCAGGCGAGCCCGCTGTTCGCCGGCATGCAGTACTCCGAAGACCCGGCTGTGATCAAGAAGTGGGTACCGCTGATGATGGAAGGGCGTGACCCGAACCAGAAAATCGCGGCCACCTGGAGCCCGCTGGGTACGGACATGAACTTCGGCGAAATCACCCGCCAGTTCGCCGCTCACCTGCAAACCAAACCCAACTTCGATCTGAAACTGTCGAGCGAAGTCGAAGACATCACCAAGAACGCCGATGGCACCTGGCGTGTCAGCTACAAAAATCTGAAAGACGGCAGCAAGACCGAGACCGACGCCAAGTTCGTGTTCATCGGCGCCGGCGGCGGTGCCCTGCACCTGCTGCAGAAGTCGGGCATTCCTGAAGCCAAGGAATACGCAGGCTTCCCGGTTGGCGGTTCGTTCCTGGTGACCGAGAACCCGACGATTGCCGAGCAGCACCTGGCCAAGGCCTACGGCAAGGCTTCGGTTGGCGCGCCACCGATGTCGGTTCCGCACCTGGACACCCGTGTTCTGGATGGCAAGCGCGTCATTCTGTTTGGCCCGTTCGCGACCTTCAGCACCAAGTTCCTCAAGGAAGGTTCGTACTTCGACCTGCTGACCAGCACCACCACCCACAACATCTGGCCAATGACCAAGGTCGGCATCAAGGAATACCCGCTGGTCGAGTACCTTGCCGGTCAGTTGATGCTGTCGGATGAAGACCGTCTGAACGCGCTGAAGGAATACTTCCCGAACGCCAAAGCCGAAGACTGGCGCCTGTGGCAAGCCGGCCAGCGTGTGCAAATCATCAAGCGTGATGAAGCCGCTGGCGGCGTGCTGAAACTGGGCACCGAGATCGTTGCTTCGCAAGACGGCTCGATCGCCGGCCTGCTGGGCGCATCGCCGGGCGCGTCGACCGCTGCGCCGATCATGCTGAGCGTGCTGCAGAAAGTCTTCAAAGACAAAGTCGCAACCCCAGAGTGGCAGACCAAGCTGCACCAGATCGTGCCAAGCTATGGCACCCAGCTGAACAGCGATCCGGCCAAAGTGGCTGCCGAGTGGGCTTACACCGCCAAGATCCTCGAACTGCCGACACCTCCGGTGATCGGTCAGGTAGCTGCTCCGGCGGCACCTGCGGCTGAAAAAGCCGTAGCGCCGAAGGAAAACGCTGCACGTGACATGGCTCTGTAAGCAGAACCCTGACACACAAAACCCACTGAACCGGCGACGGTCAGTGGGTTTTTTTGTACGCCGAACCTGTAGGAGCTGACGAGTGCAACGAGGCTGCGATCTTTTGACTTTGACTTTGACGTTTGAAGATCAAGATCAGGATCAAAAGATCGCAGCCTCGTTGCACTCGTCAGCTCCTACGCTCCTACGTTCCGGCGAAGATTCAGGCTTTTGCGGACGCGAGATAGGCACCGAGGCGCCGACCCATTTCTTCGCCCAGTGCCTGCAACCCGCTCAGCGGCCGTACCATCACTTCGAACTCGACAATCTTGCCGTGCTCATCGAAGCGAATCATGTCGATGCCTTTGAGTTCCTTGCTGCCGACCCTGGCGCTGAATTCGAGAATCACATTCAGGCCATCCGCCGTCGCCAACTCGCGGTGATAGGCGAAATCTTCGAAGACTTCAAACACGGTGTTGAGGATCATCGCCACCACCGGCGCGCCGGGGTAGGGCGTGTGGGCCATGGGCGAGCGGAACACAGCTTGCGGATCGAGCAGATCAGGCAGGGCTTTGAGATTGCCGCTGCGGATCATCTCGTGCCAGCGCTCGAGGGACGCGGCGACGTTGGGCTGCAAGGCGAGGTCGGGCATGGTCACTCCGGTTTTTCTTGTTGTCGGTCGGCAATGACTGTAGATCAACCGCGCCGAAAGTGGATCCTCAAGTCTGAGCCTGAATACCGCTTCATGCCCGAAGCGGATCAGATGCGCATCTGATTCGTATTTTTCTGTTTCATCTGCCTCTGTATTCAGTACAGCCACAGGCTCAGAATGCCCCGACAGTGCGGCCAGTCACCCTCCGACCTCATCCCGCAGCGTCCGGTGCACCGCACACCCAGCATCAAGGAGCGCAACATGTACAAGATGGCGATTTTTCTCGGCGGTTTCCTGACCTTGACCATTCTGATCGGCGTGCTGGCGACGATCTCTCCAGTCTGATCCGCACGCAGCTTTTTCGAACTCTGCCGATCTCCTGCTTTCAGTTGCAGAACAGGGCCAGCACGCGCCCGTCACTGAAAGTTCGAGGAGTGAAACATGCGTACGACAACCTCACAGGGACGTTGGGTTCCTATCGGTTTGATGGTCGCCGCGTTGACCGGTTGCGCCATGAGCAACACCGATTCGCCGGTGCAGACGCCCGGCCAGGCCAAGGCGTCCGACACGGAAATGCTCGAAGTCGGCGCGCAGTGGTTGCAGGACAAGCCGCCAATTCGCGCGTTGAACATGTACCTCGATGGTTTCCATTTTTACAACGGTCATCCCGGCGCGCAGATGGAAGCGCACCACTACTGCTCGGCGCTCAACGAAGAAGTGTTCCAGTGCGTGATCTACGACGGCAACACCGCTGAAGCCAAGCTGATGGGCGTCGAATACATCATCAGCCAGCGCCTGTTCACGCAATTGCCGGCAAAAGAGAAAGCCTTGTGGCACAGCCACGCTCACGAAGTCAGTTCTGGCCAGTTGGTCGCGCCGGGCATCCCGCAAGTGGCAGAAACGCGCTTGATGGAAAAACTCGCCAATACCTACGGCAAGACCTGGCACACCTGGCACACCGATCAGGACAAGCAACTGCCGCTGGGCGTGCCGCAGCTGATGATGGGCTTTACCGCTGACGGTCAGGCCGATGCGCAAATGGTCCGCCAGCGCGATCAGCGTCTGGGCATTGATAGCGCCGAAAAGAAAAAGGCCCGCGCCGGGATCAAACCGGCGCCTGTCGCAACGGGGGCTGACGCGTGGCAGAAGGGTAATGTCATCCAGCTCAACGACCCGACCGGCCATCAACACGTCATGCCGCGCCCGGCCACGCCAAGCGATGAGAATGCCCGGAGCCAGCCGTGATTTACGGCGCGCCGAACAGCATCGTCCAGTAAACACCCTCGTCGCTGCGCGCTTCGCTGGCGAAGCCGGCGCCGACCTGAGTGAACATCGGGTTCATCAGGTTGGCGCAATGGCCCGGGCTGGCCAGCCAGCCCGCCATGGCTTTGCCCGGTGAGCTTTGCCCGGCAGCGATGTTTTCCCCGACCTGACGGCCGCGATAACCGGCAGCACGGGCGCGGTCGGCTGGCATGTCACCGTCAGGATCGCGGTGGGCGAAATAATTGCCGTAAGCCATGGCTTTACTGTGGCCCTGAGCCGCTGCGCCGAGGGCGGCGTTCCAGCTCAATGGCCGCGCGGCGGCAAAGCGCTGGCGGCCGCACATGCGCGGCCGGGCGCGGGCAGCGTTGACCTCGGCGAGCAATGCCTTGCCGACGCTGCGGTTGTCACCGACGCGGCTGTCGAGCACCGGTTGCGCCAGCACCACCTGCCATTGATTGCGCGAATGGCTGACGCCGATGTCGGCGTAGTTCGCATCCAGCAAGGCGCCGCAATAATCGCTCTGCAACTGATCGAAGGCCTCGTCGGCGTCTTCGGCTCCGATAATGCGGATGCTGCGAACCGTGATTGCTGAATAGCCGGAAGACTTCAACGCCTCGCGCATGCCGCCGCCGTAGCGATAGCCGATCGGCAAGGCCAGATTCGATTTCAAAGCCAAAGGCGCCAGACGCTGCGCAGGGCGGCGATCGCAGCGTTGCGGATGGGCGCGGTAATCATTGATGGCGGCCACCAGCTCGCGCTCCGCACTGGCGTGGGCGGATTCAGTGAACAAAGGAAACAGGCTCAGCAGGCACAGCGAAACGAAGCGAGACGAACGAACGGCGTGGCGCATGGGACGGACAGCTCTGAAAGGGGGACAGCGCTTGAGTGGGTGAGCCGTGTGTGGCGGCGCGAATGAGACTGAAGTTTTGGGACTTGGTTCAGTGGCGGCAAATGCAATTGGATTGCTGTTGTTCGAACCGCTGCCTTCGCGAGCAGGCTCGCTCCCACATTGGACTTGCGGCGTACCCGGAACACCCGTGGGAGCGAGCCTGCTCGCGAAGGGGCCAGCCCGGCCAGCGCCTCTATCGCTGGGGAGCAACCACTAGCGATTCAACACATCCCCCATCCACCGCAAATACGCCCCCCGCTCGGAAATCGAGTTATGCCCCGAGTCCGGCACCACTTTCAGCGTCGCCACACCCGCAGGAAAACTCTCGAACAGCCGCTGTGTACTGCTGCGCCCTATCACTTCGTCATCACTGGCCGCCAACAGCAACGTCGGCGTGCGGATATGCGCCGCGTACTTGCCCGATTCAAAACGATCCTTGAGCAACCAGTTCACCGGCACCCACG
>NZ_RAZO01000408.1:0-717 GCF_004307535.1 Pseudomonas sp. Sample_9 | reverse complement strand
AAAAAAACGGCCTACCTTTCGGTAAGCCGTTTTTAGTACTTGGTGGCTACACAGGGACTTGAACCCCGGACCCCAGCATTATGAATGCTATGCTCTAACCAACTGAGCTATGTAGCCAAGTGGCGCGCATTATTCCCCTGAAATGGCAAAGCGTCAAGCGTAAATCGAAAATATTTCTTCCTGTTTTCAACCGCTTATCCTCGGGCCCCGAAAATCGGGGCCGGGGAGGGCGTCAGCGCAGTTGGAATCTGGCGGTATTGGCGCTCAGGGCTTCGCTGCCCTGGCTCAAGGTGTCGGCCGCGAGGTTCACCGCACGTGCGCCTTCAAGCAAACGCACCGCCGCTTGATCGACCTGCTGGATATTGCCGCTGACTTCGTCGGCGGTGCTGGCCTGTTCTTCAACCGCCGTGGCGATTTGCGCCAAGGTGTCGGTGACGCTCTGTACGGCGCTGGCGATTTCTCCCAGGCGTTCGCCGAGTCCGGTGACCGCCTCGGCATCCGATTGCGCCTGACCGCAGGCGGCTTCCATCAGGCTCACCGCTTCGTTGACCGTGGCGCGCAGGCTGTCGACGGTGCCGGCGATCTGCGCGGTGGACGATTGCGTGCGTTGCGAGAGGCTGCGCACCTCGTCGGCGACCACGGCAAAGCCGCGACCCTGTTCGCCGGCGCGGGCGGCTTCGATGGCGGCGTTGAGTGCGAGCAGGTTGGTCTGCTCGG
>NZ_RAZO01000086.1:0-3256 GCF_004307535.1 Pseudomonas sp. Sample_9 | reverse complement strand
AACTGATCAGCAATGACAAGGATGCCATCGACTGCATGCTCGGCACTCTGCTGAAATTGGCTGGCCGTGCCGAAGCGTTGGCGCTGGAAGCGATCTCCGAATTCTCCCTGCACATCTATAGCCTGCTGAATCTGACTCAGGACCGGGTAGATCTGCACGAACAGGCCCTTGATGCGCTACGTGACTGCTTCACCCTGATGGCGTGGCAGCTTGAGCTGGTCGACCATAAGACCGGGCAGCTAAGCCTGGATGAACGCGAGCAGGCTGATCTGCTCGAAGCCTTTGCGGCACAAATGGGCCAGACCTCGTTTGAGCCGAAGATGATGAGCAAACGTTTGCTCTCTGCGTCCGTTACCGCTCGCCAGGCTTGAGCCTGTCTGCAGCAATATTGTCGTAAATGAATAGTTCGTACCTGTCAGCGACAGTCCGGGCCAAATAATCAACCCGACCAACGGCTGATTTCCAGGCACCCCCCTCAGGGTTTTCCTGTGTGCCGCAAGCGATACTTCCAAACGTATGGAAGTCATTCAAAAAACAAGAATTCAGACTTTTCCAATATGGAACTTGCGTCCACGATCCGCTATTTCCTGACTGAATGGACATATATAGCAACCGCGACCAACGGTATGTTAAGTGGTATTATGCCGCCGGTTAATTGCTTGCCACTTAATGGCACACTGACTCCAGCGTTTCATTAGCGATGTTATTGCCAGTCAATGATTGCTTAACGAATACGGTTTGAATCCATAACATAATTGACAGTATTTCCAGACAGAGATCCGCCATCCACCGGCCGGTCTGCCCGCAGCGAACATCCATTGGCTCCATCCGTTATGTACGCCAGTCTCAAGTCACTCATCACATGGCCACCCTCGCGGGAAAACGCCCGGCGCTTCACACTGGTTCTGTGTGTTCTGGCGACCCTGGGCAGTCTGATGGCGTATGTTGTTTCCGCGCGCATTCCCTTGGGGTTGCTGGCACTCGACATCGCCGCCACCGCGTGCGTCTGGGTGCAATATCGCTTGTCGCGCAAATCGATCAAGTTTCAGCCACAAGAGCTGGCTGATCGACTGTTGCAAGTCCAGGAGAACGAGCGCCATCGCCTCAGCCGTGAACTGCACGACGATATCGGCCAGTTGCTTACCGCCGCCAAACTGCAAAGTGACTGGCTCAAGCGCCGCCTGCCGGCAGAACTCCAGGAGCAATGCGCGGTGCTCTGCGACACCCTGGATGAAACCCTGACCAAGGTGCGTGATGTCTCGGCGATTCTCAATCCACGGCAATTGACCAGCCTGGGACTCGAAGCCAGCCTGCGTGCGCACTTGCTCAAGACGTTGGCCAACACGCCGGTCAACTGGAGTCTCGATTGCCAGCAGCGGCTCAACGGAATCCCCGAGGAAATGGCCGTCGCCGCGTTTCGCATCGCCCAGGAAGCCGTGACCAACATCCTGCGCCACGCACAGGCGAAAAACCTGTTGATTCGGGTACAGCGTCTGCCGCAAGGTCTGACTTTGTTGATCAGCGATGACGGTCTCGGTTTCGCGCCTGCTAGCGATCCGGCCAGAGAAGGCCAACGCGGCATGGCCGGGATGGCCGAGCGCGTCGAACAGTTGGGCGGTACATTGAGCGTTACCAGCGAGCCGGGCAAAGGCACAAGAATCGAAGCACTTTTCCCCTGGGCGCCGCGAGCGCTCGAAAGGGCCAGTACGAATAAGGTTATGCGTTGACTTGTAACTTACTTCTGGTGGATGACCACTCGCTGATCAGAGCCGGCGTGCGCGCTCTGGTACTGGATATTCCCGGTTACGCGGTAATCGGCGAAGCCAGTGATGGTTCGCAATTGCTCGAAATGGTCGAGCAATTGAGCCCGGACATCGTATTGCTGGACATCTCGATGAGGGAAACCGGTGGCCTGGAAGCGCTGCAACGCCTCAAGCGCGTGCGCCCGCAGAGCAAAGTGCTGATCCTGTCGATGCATACCGATCCGGCGCTGATCATGCAGGCGCTGGAGTCCGGCGCCCACGGCTATCTGCTCAAGGACACCACCGCCACCGAGCTTGAACACGCGCTGGAAGCACTGCGCAACAATGAGCGCTACCTCAGCCCGGCCATCGCTCATACGGTGATCAATCAGGCACTGACCCGAAACCAGAAAAGCCAGCCCGACATCGCCGATTCACACAATCTGACCGCACGCCAGCTGGAAATCCTGCGGCTGATCGTGCGCGGCAAATCGACCCGGGAAATTGCCAACGGCCTGGGCTTGAGCGTCAAGACCGTCGAAACCCACCGTGCGCAGATCATGAAGCGCCTGCAAATCTACGACGTGGCGGGTCTGGTGCTGTTCGCCGTGCGTGAGCAGATCATCAGCCTGGATGACTGATCGACGGTTGTTGGCCCAGTAATGGCGAGTCCTTTGGCAGGTGCACCTGCAACGCCGCAGGTTTCGCAACAAATCGCAGACTGTCGCCCTCCAGCGGCTCGCCGTCGAGATTGATGCTGAGCCCTTCGGCGACCTTGATCTCGACCCACGGCAATCGCGCCCGCACGAACATATTGTCGAGGCCGAAGCCCTCGCTCAGCAGATTCTTCAGCGTGCCGACCAGCTCCTGCGGTGCCGGGAGGATGCTGATATCCAGCAAACCATCGTCGACTCGCGCCTCGGGGCAAAGCACATGGCCGCCACCCGCCTGCCGCCCATTACCGATGCCCAGCGCCAGCAGCTCGCCCTGCCAATGAAAGTCCGGCCCCTGCAACTCGCCGTAAGCGGCATGCAGCTCGCTGAACCGGGTCAGGCCGGTGAACAGATACGCGGCGCCGCCCAAGACCTTTTTCAGGTCTTCTGAAGTATTGGCGGTAACCTGACTGCCGAATCCGCCGGTCGCCATGTTCAGGAAAATCTGCCCGCCCACCTCGCCCAAATCGATATCCGAGGGGTGAACATCCAGTAGCTCAAGGGCTTCGGCAGGCTCCAGGGAAATACCGGCGGCGCGGGAAAAATCGTTGGCGGTCCCCAGCGGGAGCAAAACGAGGCTGGCTTTCTTCGGGTGTTGAGCCAGCGCTTCGGCGATATCGCGCAAGGTGCCATCGCCGCCGCCAGCGATGATTTTCGTGTAGCCCGCTGCCAGCGCTTCTTCTACCAGACGCTGGGCGTCGCCGGCCTCCCAGGTCACTCGCACGGCCAGCTCCCAGCCTTGCTCGCGCTTGGCTTCGACGGCAGCGCGGACATCCTCGTTGAGTGCCTGTTTGCCATGCA
>NZ_RAZO01000469.1:0-720 GCF_004307535.1 Pseudomonas sp. Sample_9 | reverse complement strand
GCTCGCCGAGGCTCAGTTGCCGATCGAGGCGCAGCTTCGGCAGGATCTTGCCCCAGCGTTCGGCAATCGGTTGCTCGACGATGGTCAGGTGGAAAATCCCGCCCTGAACCATCTCCAGCACATCCTCCACCGCCAGCGTCGGGTCGACCCATTCGATGTTGATCGGCGCCAGTTTGTGCAGCGCCAGTTTCTGGTTGAGCTGACTGACCACCTCCCCCGCCGCACTACCGGTGGGCAGCGCCAGGGTTTTGCCGGACAGTTGCTCGACCTTGGTGTAACGGCGCTGGCCCTTGATGCCGACCAGCACCAGCGGCACGTTGCTGGCAATCGGCTCACTGCTGGCCACTGCATAGCCCGATGGCAGATCGAGCAGTTCACCGGGAGCGACCATGTCGCCTTCGCCGCGCTGCAAGGCGCCGAGCAATTGATCCTTGGCTTTGGGAATGATCTTGAGGGTGACTTCCTGGCCGTCACGAGCATGGCCATTGAGGTATTGCTCGAACGCGCGCAGTCGGTGGTACTCGACACCGATGGCTTGGCCCTGGACCTCGCCGGAGCTGTTGCGGCTCTGATTGACCAACACTCGCAACACGCGGCTGCTGCGAATGTCCGAGAGGTCGCGAACCTTGCTCGCCGGCACGGCTTGCAGCGGCCCGGGCAGGCGCGCGACCGCCGTCATCGGCAGCAGCAACGCAGCACACAACAGCAGCAGAACCGAGG
>NZ_RAZO01000417.1:0-720 GCF_004307535.1 Pseudomonas sp. Sample_9 | reverse complement strand
CCTCGGTTCTGCTGCTGTTGTGTGCTGCGTTGCTGCTGCCGATGACGGCGGTCGCACGCCTGCCCGGGCCGCTGCAAACCGTGCCGGCGAGCAAGGTTCGCGACCTCTCGGACATTCGCAGCAGCCGCGTGCTGCGCGTGCTGGTCAATCAGAGCCGCAACAGCTCCGGCGAAGTCCAGGGCCAGGCCATTGGTGTCGAGTACCACCGACTGCGCGCCTTCGAGCAATACCTCAACGGCCATGCCCGTGATGGCCAGGACGTTACCCTCAAAATCATTCCCAAAGCCAAGGATCAATTGCTCGGCGCCTTGCAGCGTGGCGAAGGCGATATGGTCGCGCCCGGTGAATTGCTCGATCTGCCCTCGGGCTACGCGGTCGCCAGCAGCGAACCGATCGCCAGCAACGTGCCGCTGGTGCTCGTCGGCATCAAGGGCCAGCGCCGTTACACCAAGGTCGAGCAACTGTCCGGCAAGACCCTGGCCTTGCCCACCGGCAGTGCGGCGGGGGAGGTGGTCAGCCTGCTCAACCAGAAACTGGCGCTGCACAAACTGGCGCCGATCAATATCGAATGGGTAGATCCGACGCTGGCAGTCGAAGACGTGCTGGAGATGGTCCAGGGCGGGATTTTCCACCTGACCATCGTCGAGCAACCGATTGCCGAGCGTTGGGGCAAGATCCTGCCGAAGCTGCGCCTCGATCGGCAACTGAGCCTCGGCGAGC
>NZ_RAZO01000141.1:0-3257 GCF_004307535.1 Pseudomonas sp. Sample_9 | reverse complement strand
AGCCCCGGCACCGCGCAATTGGTGGTGCAAATGGGGCCGATCATGCTGCTGATCGCCAGTCTGTTCGTGTTCAAGGAACGCTTCAGCATCGGCCAGGGCATCGGCTTGCTGGTGCTGCTGATCGGGTTCGGACTGTTCTTCAATCAGCGCCTGGCCGAGCTGCTGACTTCGCTGTCCGACTACACCGCCGGCGTGCTCTTGGTGCTGCTGGCGTCGACGGTCTGGACCTTCTATGCGCTGGGCCAGAAGCAATTGCTGACGGTGTGGAATTCGTTGCAGGTGATGATGGTGATCTATCTGTTCTGCGCGCTGCTGCTGACTCCGTGGGTGCATCCGCTGGAAGCGCTGAACCTGAGCCCGCTGCAGGGCTGGCTGCTATTGGCGTGCTGCATGAATACGCTGATCGCCTACGGCGCATTCGCCGAAGCGCTGGCGCACTGGGAAGCATCGCGAGTTAGCGCAACATTGGCAATCACGCCGCTGGTGACGTTTGTGGCGGTGGCGATTGCGGCGCGGATCTGGCCGGACTATGTGCATGCCGAGCAGATCAATGCGCTGGGCTATGGCGGGGCGGTGCTGGTGGTGCTGGGTTCGGCGCTGGTGGCGTTGGGGCCGTCGTTGATTGCCGGCCTCAAGGCGCGGCGGGCCAGGGTTGTGCCTGGCTGAAGATCGGCGGCGCCTGAATTCGCGAGCAGGCTCGCTCCCACATTTGAGCGCAATTTTCCTGTGGGAGCGAGCCTGCTCGCGAAGACGGACTTTCAGGCGCTACATGACTCAGCCCTTGGCGCCAGCCTCGATCATGTTCTCCGGCCGCACCCAGGCATCGAACTCTTCATCCGTCAGATAACCCAGCTGCAACGCCGCCTCGCGCAAGGTCAGCCCTTCGCTGTAAGCCTTCTTGGCGATTTCCGCCGACTTGTCATAACCGATGTGCGGGTTCAGCGCGGTCACCAGCATCAGCCCACGTTCCAGATGCTTGGCCATGGCCTCGGCATCCGGCTCGAGCCCGGCAATGCAGTGCTGCTGGAAGTTACTGCAGCCATCGCCGAGCAAACGGATCGATTGCAGCAGGTTGTGGATGATTACCGGTTTGAACACGTTCAACTGCAAGTGCCCTTGGCTCGCGGCAAAGCCGATCGCCACGTCGTTGCCGAGCACCTGACAGGCGAGCATCGACAGCGCTTCGCACTGGGTCGGGTTGACCTTGCCGGGCATGATCGAGCTGCCCGGTTCGTTCGCCGGCAGCTTCACTTCAGCGAAACCCGCACGCGGACCTGAGCCCAGCAGGCGCAAGTCGTTGGCGATTTTCATCAGCGCCACGGCGAGGGTTTTCAGCGCGCCGGACAGGGTGACCAGCGGCTCATGGCCGGCCAGTGCAGCGAATTTGTTCGGCGCGGTGACGAACGGCAAACCGGACAGTGCTGCGAGTTCAGCGGCAATCGCCTCACCGAAGCCGTGCGGTGAATTCAAACCCGTACCAACGGCGGTACCGCCCTGAGCCAGTTCGCAGACCGCCGGTAGCGCGGCACGAATCGCGCGCTCGGCGTAATCCAGTTGCGCGATGAAGCCGGACAGTTCCTGACCGAAGGTGATCGGCGTCGCGTCCATCATGTGCGTGCGCCCGGTCTTCACCAGTTTCATGTGCCGCGCCGCCAGCTCAGCGAGGCCGCCGGACAGCTCGGCAATCGCCGGCAGCAGTTGTTCCTGCACTGCTTTCGCGGTGGCAATGCTCATGGCGGTGGGGAAGCAGTCGTTGGAACTTTGCGAGCGATTGACGTGATCGTTCGGGTGTACCGGCGACTTGCCGCCGCGCGGGTTGCCGGCCAGTTCGTTGGCGCGACCGGCGATCACTTCGTTGACGTTCATGTTGCTCTGGGTACCGCTGCCGGTCTGCCAGACCACCAGCGGGAACTGCTCGTCATGCTCGCCGGCGAGCACTTCATCGGCGGCCTGTTCGATCAGGCGGGCGATGTCGGCGGGCAGGTCGCCGTTGCGGTCGTTGACCCGCGCGGCGGCTTTCTTGATCAGGGCCAGGGCGTGCAGCACCGGTAGCGGCATGCGTTCCTGACCGATGGCGAAGTTGATCAGCGAGCGTTGCGTCTGAGCACCCCAGTAAGCGTCGTCCGGGACCTCGATCTGGCCCAGGCTGTCGGTTTCGATACGGCTCATCGTGCACACTCCTGTTGGTCTGTTGGCGCAATTTAGGCCGGCGTCGGCCCGGGTGGTTCCATCGGCTCGATTGTTGACCGCAAAACCCCGCCGATCAAGCGCGGCAAGGCTCGGGGGTTGAGCCGCAGCGATTGTTAGGCGCAGAATGGTCGCCCTTGGGGTTCGACCTCGCTTTGCTTAAAGGAAACTCGATGACTCGTCTTCGCGCCATCTGTACCGCGGTTGCACTGGTTTGCGCCAGCGGCCAGGTGCTTGCCGATACCGCCAGCCACAACGCCAGTGCCGAAGCTTTCCTGACGCTGGCTCACGCTGACAAGCTGGGTACCCCGGTGTACATGCAAGTGCAGCAAATGTTCGCCCAGCGCTTTGAACAGACCAAAGCGCCTGAGTCGAAGAAAGCCGTGCTCGAAACCTACCAGGCCAAGGCCAACGCTGCGCTGGACCAGGCCATCGGCTGGAACAAGCTCAAGCCCGACATGGTCAAGCTCTACACCAGCAACTTCAGCGAATCCGAGCTTAAAGACCTGGTTGCTTTCTACCAGTCGCCACTGGGCAAGAAAGTCCTGGAAAAAATGCCGCAGCTGACCCAGCAATCGGCGCAGATGACCCAGGGCAAACTGGAAAGCGCGGTGCCGGTGGTCAACAAGCTGCTCGACGACATGACCAAAGAGCTGACCCCGGCCGCCGCGCCAGCCAAGAAGAAGTAAGCGGAGTTCGTGATGACCATGCAACAACGCATCGAATCGACGCTGGCCCTGTTACAGCCTGAGCACCTGCAAGTGCTGGACGAAAGCCACATGCACAGTCGCGGGTCACAGACCCACTACAAGGCGGTGGTGGTCAGCGCGCAGTTCCAAGGCCTGAACCGGGTCAAGCGCCACCAGAAAGTCTACGGCACGCTCGGCGAGCTGATGGGCGAGTTCCATGCGTTGGCGCTGCACACCTACACCCCGCAGGAATGGGCAGAGATCGACGGCGCCCCGGCGTCGCCGACCTGTGCGGGAGGAAGCAAGCTGTAAGCTGCAAGCTTCAAGCTGCAAGTTAAAAGCGGATCATCTTGCCGCTTGAAGCTTGAAGCTTGAAGCTTG
>NZ_RAZO01000047.1:0-720 GCF_004307535.1 Pseudomonas sp. Sample_9 | reverse complement strand
GCACCAGCGGCCCGCCATCGACTGGTTGCTGCAGGATCGCGTCGCTGTGCCAGGCGACATCGCCGGCGGTGTGGCGCAGGAAATAGTCATCGCCCAATTGCGCCCACAATTGCTCGACATCGTCCGGGTCGGTGCCGCCGCGCACCAGAATGTCCAGCGCCGCACTCTGCGTCTGGCGAATCTGTTCTTCGCGATCCACCGGGTTTTCCAGACCGCGGCGCAGGGCACGCTTGGTCTCGGTATAGAGCTGGCGCAGCAGGCTGGCGCGCCATGAGTTCCACAATGTCGGGTTGGTCGCGTTGATATCGGCCACGGTCAGCACATAGAGGTAGTCGAGGCGCGTTTCATCGCCGACCGCCTGAGCAAAATCGTGGATCACCTGCGGGTCGGACAGATCCTTGCGCTGCGCAGTGGTGGACATCACCAGATGGTTCTGCACCAGCCAGACGATCAGGCGGCTGTCCCACACCGGCAACTGATGGCGCTGGCAGAACGCTTCGGCATCGACCGCGCCGATCTCCGAGTGATCGCCGTGCCGGCCCTTGCCGATGTCGTGATACAGACCGGCCATGTAGATCAGTTCAGGCTTGGGCAGCTTGGCCATGAGCTTGGCGGCCAGCGGAAATTTCTCCGAGACCTGGGTGTACTGCAGTTTGCGCAGGTGCTTGATCAGATTCAGCGTGTGCGCATCGACCGTATAAATGTGGAACAGGTCATGCT
>NZ_RAZO01000188.1:1933-3268 GCF_004307535.1 Pseudomonas sp. Sample_9 | reverse complement strand
GCCTCGGCCGATGAGCTGTCGCAACTGCAGGTCGCCGATTTCGGCACGCGCCGGCGCTTTTCCTTTGGCGTGCAGGCCGAAGTGGTCAACGTCCTCAAGCATGACTTCCCCGGGCGTTTCGTCGGCACCAGCAACGTGCATCTGTCCCGCGAGCTGGACATGAAACCGCTGGGCACCATGGCTCACGAGTGGATCATGGCCCATCAGCAACTCGGCCCGCGTCTGATCGACAGCCAGATCGCCGCGCTCGATTGCTGGGTGCGCGAGTACCGTGGCCTGCTCGGCATTGCCCTCACCGACTGCATCACCACCGATGCGTTTCTTGGCGATTTCGATCTGTTCTTCGCCAAGCTCTTCGATGGCCTGCGCCACGATTCCGGGGACCCGGTGGCGTGGGGTGAGAAGTGCATCGCGCACTACCACAAGCTCGGCATCGACCCGATGAGCAAGACCCTGGTGTTCTCCGACAGTCTGACCCTGCCGAAATCGTTGGAGATTTTCCGCGCGCTGCACGGTCGCATCAATGTGAGCTTCGGCATCGGTACCAACCTCACCTGCGATATCCCGGGTGTCGAACCGATGAGCATCGTGCTTAAAATGACCGCATGCAACGGCCAGCCGGTGGCGAAGATCTCCGACGAGCCTGGCAAGACCCACTGCAAAGATCCGAATTTCGTCGCCTATTTGCGACATGTGTTTCAGGTTCCTGCCGAATCCAGTCTATCTAGCAAGGAGTGAATTCATGCAAGCCGTACAGCGTGAGATTGCTGAGCAGCTCAAGGTGCAACCACCGTTCGCCGACAATCAGGCCCTGCAGGCGGAAATTGCCCGACGCCTGACGTTCATCCAGGAATGTCTGGTCAATTCCGGGCTCAAGACCCTGGTGCTGGGCATCAGCGGCGGCGTCGACTCACTGACCGCCGGCCTCCTGGCCCAGCGCGCGGTACGTGAACTGCGCGAAAAAACCGGCGACGACCGCTACAAATTCATCGCCGTGCGCCTGCCCTACGAAACCCAGTTCGACGAGCACGACGCCAAGGCCTCGCTCGACTGCATCGCCCCTGACGAAATCCACACCGTGAACATCGGCCCGGCGGTCAAGGCGCTGGCAGCTCAGGTGTCGGCGTTCGAAGGCAAGCCGGCAGCGTCGGTGGATTTCGTGCTGGGCAATACCAAGGCGCGGATGCGCATGGTGGCGCAGTACACGATTGCCGGGGTGGCGGGCGGTCTGGTGATTGGCACCGACCACGCGGCGGAAGCGGTCATGGGTTTCTTCACCAAATTCGGCGATGGCGCCTGCGACCTCGCCCCGCTCAGCGGCCTGGTGAAAAATCA
>NZ_RAZO01000188.1:0-1833 GCF_004307535.1 Pseudomonas sp. Sample_9 | reverse complement strand
GCCTGCAGGAGCCTGTAGGAGCTGACGAGTGCAACGAGGCTGCGATCTTTTGATCTTGCTTTAAAGATCAAGATCAAAAGATCGCAGCCTTCGGCAGCTCCTACACACAAAAAAAGCGTCCCGGGTGGACGCTTTTTTTGTGCCTGAATCACTTGACGACGATAGTGCCTTTCATCATCGAGATGTGCCCAGGGAACGAGCAGAAGAAGCCGTATTTTTCAGCGGCATCCAGTTTCGATACATCGAAGGTCACCGAGTCGGTTTCCTTGGCGCCGATGATCTTGGTGTGGGCGATGATGCGGGCGTCGCCGTCCTTCAGGTAGTTCTTGTCGATACCGGCTGCCAGGCCGTCGGTAGCGATCGGCTGCATGTCAGCTTCTTTGCTGATCACCAGGTTATGGCCCATGACGTTCTTCGGCAGGCTGCCGGAGTGGGTCAGTTCGACGGTGAAGGTCTTGCAGCTCTTGTCGATCACGATTTCCTTGGTGTTGAAGGACATCTGATCGGTGGAATCAACGGTGGTTTTGCACTCGGCAGCCATCAATTGGCTGCTGGCCAGCGCCAGCAGGGATACCGCAACAACTTTGGAAAACATGGTGAATCTCCAAGGCAGGGTTAACAAAAACACTAGTGGTGGAAAGACTGCCTGAAATCATCGCAAGTTCATATGACTTGAGTCAAAAATTGTATACAACTTTCCGACTATGACACTCATCGACACAATCTAACGGCCATTTCGTTGGGCCAGCCCTATGATCGGCCCACCTACTGAAACGGAGTGTCTGTCATGTTCTTCAACGGTTTGCTGTGCAGCTTGCTCGCCGCCTACGCTTGTGGCGCCAGCGGTACTTTTGAATCACCCGAACGCGAAGTCTAGTCCTTGGAGCGCAGCGTGCCAGCCGTTACCCTGTGCGACTGATCGACTCAGGAGTAATGCATGTCGCTGAAATCCGTTTGTGTGTTTTGCGGTGCCAACGCCGGTACCGTGCCGGCTTACACCGAAGCTGCCGTGGCCCTCGGCCGGGCATTGGCCGAGCGTAATCTGACGCTGGTCTACGGCGGTGGTGCAGTCGGTTTGATGGGCATTGTCGCTGATGCCGCGCTGGCCGCTGGCGGCGAAGTGATCGGCATCATTCCGCAAAGCCTGATGGACAAGGAGATCGGCCACAAAAGCCTGACGCGCCTGGAAGTGGTCGACGGCATGCATGCGCGCAAGGCGCGGATGGCTGAGCTGAGCGATGCGTTCATCGCCCTGCCCGGTGGCCTTGGCACGCTGGAAGAGCTGTTCGAAGTCTGGACCTGGGGCCAGCTCGGCTATCACGGCAAGCCTTTGGGGCTGCTGGAAGTGAACGGTTTCTACAGCAAGCTCACGGCTTTTCTCGATCATATCGTCGGCGAAGGCTTCGTTCGCGCGCCACACCGTGACATGCTGCAAGTGAGCGAATCGCCAGATTCCCTGCTCGACGCCCTCGATCAGTGGCAGCCGACCGTCACGCCCAAGTGGGTCGACCAAAAACCCGGCTAACCCCCGGACACCGATACAGGGCAGAATACGCGCCGCTCAACCTCACCTTCGACCCCAGAGGATCGCCCATGGCCAAACCCAATTACTCCTTCGCCAAACGTCAACGAGACCTGGCAAAGGAACAGAAGAAAGAGGAAAAGCTTCAGCGCAAGAAGCAAACCGCTGAAGAAGCGGCACTGAACCCTGACGGTGAAGTGGCGACCGATGATGATGTTGATGCAACCGATGCACCGAAAGACCAGACGCCCGACGCCTGAGCCCCACCGGGTTTGATGATCGAATCAGACCCTGCGGATTTGTGACGGGGC
>NZ_RAZO01000027.1:0-3296 GCF_004307535.1 Pseudomonas sp. Sample_9 | reverse complement strand
CCAGCATGCTGCCGACTTCCCGTACCCTGCGTCTGTCGTTGTATTCCCTGCTGATCATCGCCGGCACGGTCGTGGCCGCGACACTCGCGATGCGCCACGCCGAGCGTCAGGCGCTGGAAGAAGACGCGGCCCGCGCCAATCAGCAACTGGGGTTGTACGCCAACTCATTGCACACCCTCATTGATCGCTATCGCGCCCTGCCCGCCGTACTGGCGCTGGACCCGCAATTGCGTTCGGCACTGGCCGGCCCGGTCGATGCCGCGCAGCAAGCGGCACTGAATCTGAAGCTGGAAAAGATCAACGGCGCGGCGCAGTCCTCGACCCTGGAATTGCTGGATCGAACAGGGCTGGCGGTGGCGGCGAGCAACTGGCGGCTGCCGAGCAGTTATGTCGGCCACAATTATGGTTTTCGCCCGTACTTCAGCCAGACCCGCACTCAGGGCACCGGACGTTTCTACGCGGTGGGCGTGACCAGCGGCATTCCCGGCTATTTCCTTTCCAGCGCGGTGCTCGGTGACCACGACGAGTTCCTCGGCGCCATGGTCGTCAAACTGGAATTCCCGGAGCTGGAGCGCGAATGGAGCCAGGGCAGCGACACGCTGCTGGTCAGCGATGCGCGCGGGATTATCTTCATCGCCAACCAGCCGGGCTGGCGTTATCGCGCCTTGCGGCCGTTGAGCGCCGATGATCTGGCCGAGATCAAAACCACGCGTCAGTACGACAAGCAATCGCTGCTGCCGCTGACCCATTTGCCGCTACGGCGCTTCGATGACAACAGCGATCTGCGCCGGGTCGAAGGTCCACAAGGCACGGCGGACTATCTGTGGGAATCGCTGCCACTGGCGACCGAAGGCTGGACCCTGCATCTGCTGCGCCGCCCGCAAGTGGCCTTCGAAGATTTGCGCAACGCCGCGCTGGCCGCCGCCGGTGTGTGGCTGGCGCTGGTGTTCTTGTTGCTGTTTCTCAATCAGCGCTGGCGGCTGGCCAAGGTCCGTCAGCGCAATCGTGAAGAGCTTGAGCGTCTGGTCGAGGAGCGCACCCGCGACTTGCGCACCGCGCAGGAAGGCCTGGTGCAGTCGGCCAAACTCGCCGCGCTGGGGCAGATGTCCGCCGCGCTGGCACACGAAATCAATCAACCGCTGACCGCCCAGCGCATGCAACTGGCAACCTTGCGCCTGCTGCTCGAACATGGCCGCGTCGATGACGCCTACAAGGCGCTGAAACCGGTGGACGACATGCTCACGCGCATGGCCGCCCTAACCGGCCACCTGAAGACTTTCGCCCGCAAAAGCCCGAGCGGCTTGCGCGAACGTCTGGATCTGGCGACGGTGGTCGATCAATCACTGCAACTGCTCGATGCGCGACTGCGTGACGAGCAGGTCAGCCTGGTGCTGCATCTGACCCGTCCGGCGTGGGTGCGCGGTGATGCGATTCGTCTCGAACAAGTGTTGATCAATTTGCTGCGCAACGCGCTGGATGCAATGCAAGGAAAAGCCTGCAAGCGTCTGGAAATCCGTCTGGAGGCCGATGAGCAATTGTGGCGGCTCAGCGTCAGCGACAACGGCGGCGGGATTGCCGAGGAACATCTGGGCCAGGTGTTCGATCCGTTCTTTACCACCAAACCGGTGGGTGACGGTCTGGGCCTGGGGCTGGCAGTATCCTTCGCCATCGTGCATGAATCCGGCGGGCGCTTGAGCGTGGAGAATGGCGACCACGGCGCAGTGTTCAGCCTGACCCTGCCAATCGATCTGGAGGCACATATCTGATGTTCAATTCGGTGATGGTGGTCGACGACGAAAGCAGCATTCGCGACGCCGTTGAACAGTGGCTGAGCCTGTCGGGGTTTCAGGTGAAATTGTTCAGCCGTGCCGAAGAATGCCTCGCCGCGCTCCCGGAACATTTTGCCGGGGTGATCCTCAGCGACGTGCGCATGCCCGGCATGGACGGTTTGCAATTGCTCGCCGAAGTGCAAAAGCGCGACAGCGATCTGCCGGTGATTCTGCTTACCGGCCATGGCGATGTGCCGATGGCGGTCGAAGCCATGCGCGATGGCGCCTACGACTTTCTGGAAAAACCGTTCAGCCCGGAAACCCTGCTCGGCAGCCTGCGTCGGGCGCTGGACAAACGCCGCCTGGTCCTGGAAAACCGCGCCCTGCACGAACTGGCTGACAACCGCGCTAGGCTGGATGCGACGTTGCTCGGCGTGTCCCGCGGCTTGCAGACATTGCGTCGGCAGGTGCTGGATCTGGCGACGTTGCCGGTCAACGTGCTGATCCGTGGTGAAACCGGCAGCGGCAAGGAACTGGTCGCGCGTTGCCTGCATGATTTCGGCCCGCGCGCCGGTAAGCCCTTTGTAGCGCTCAATTGCGCGGCGATCCCGGAGCAACTGTTCGAGGCCGAGCTGTTCGGCCATGAGAGCGGCGCGTTTACCGGCGCCTCGGGCAAGCGCATCGGCAAGCTGGAATATGCCGATGGCGGCACGCTGTTTCTCGACGAGATCGAAAGCATGCCGCTGGCCCAGCAGGTGAAATTGCTGCGGGTCTTGCAGGAGCAAAAGCTTGAACGGCTGGGTTCGAACCAGAGCATTCGCGTTGATTTGCGCATTGTCGCGGCGACCAAACCGGACTTGCTCGACGAAGCCCGCGCCGGGCGTTTTCGTGAGGACCTGGCGTATCGCCTCAACGTCGCAGAACTGCGCTTGCCGCCGCTGCGTGATCGCCGCGAAGACATTCCATTACTGTTTGAAACCTTTGCCCAGAACGCCGCCCAGCGTCTGGGCCGGACCTTTCCGCCGTTGACCGGTGCGCAGCTCAGTCACCTGCTCAGCCATGACTGGCCGGGCAATGTTCGCGAACTGGCCAACGTTGCTGAGCGTCAGGTGTTGGGGCTGGATGAACCGGTCGCCGGAATCGATCCGGGGCAATCGCTGGCGGCGCAGCAGGAAGCCTTCGAAGCACAATGCCTGCGCGCGGCGTTGACCCGGCACAAAGGTGATGTCAAAGCCGTGCTCGAAGAACTGCAACTGCCGCGCCGCACGTTCAATGAAAAGATGCAGCGGCATGGGTTGAGTCGGGAGATGTTTCTGGCGGAGTGAGGCAGAGATTTGTGGTGTAGCTGAAATCCATCCCCCTCACCCCAGCCCTCTCCCCCAGGGGGGCGAGTGGGAAGGGAGCCGATCTCCATGCTTTCCCGAATCTGTATTCGACTCGATATTGCAGGTCGATGTAACCCACAAGAACACCTCGGTCAGTCCCCTCTCCCTCTGGGAGAGGGCTAGGGTGAGGGGCTTTTGATCT
>NZ_RAZO01000492.1:4511-37141 GCF_004307535.1 Pseudomonas sp. Sample_9 | reverse complement strand
CCATCCACGAGCCGAACAGGGTGGCGGTCTGCATGTTGTTCATTTCGCCACGGAACGCTTCGCCGAAACGGTGCACGCGCGAGCGGGTACCGGTGTAGTTGGAGCGGTTGCTCTCCAGACCGTTCTGCTCGTAATCGGCACTGGCGCGGGCGTAGGCACCGCCGACTTGCCACTGCGGATCGAGGCGCAGACGTACGCCGACATCGGCTGCCCAGCCGCTGATGTCATCGCTGCGCTTGGCTTGTGTCGGGCGCGTGCCGTCGGCGTTCAGCGCGTTGACCGTGTCGCGGTCGCCGCTCATGCCGGTGATGCTGCCCCAGTAGTTGACGGTGTTGGTGTTGCGCCAGTTGTAGGCGTCGCTGTCAGCGGTCAGGCCGATCCAGCTGATGTCGCCGTTCTCGGTCTTGTCCAGCGAGTCTCGCGGGACGCCCGGCTCGGCGTAATCGAGTTTGCCGTCATCGTGAGTGTGGTGACCGCGAATGCCGACCCACTGCCCCGGCGTCCACTGGTAAGCAGCGTCGGCGTAGGCGTGCAGGCGATCCTTGTCTTTCGGTGCCAGCTCTTTCAAGTCGGTGCGGTATTCGCTGAAACGCTCGGCGACACCGGCATTGGCGCGCAGCAGTGTGGTATCGAAGGTCCAGTTCAGCGCTTCGATGTTGGTGTCGCGCCATTGGCCGTCGTCATTGCGCAGACGCTGACGACCGAACTTGAGAATCTCGCCAGGGTAGGGCGTGAAGCCGCTGTAACCGACCCAGAACTCGCGCATCGCCAAGTAGTTTTTCTTGGTTTCGCGATCGCCGCTGTCGGTGGTCTGTGCGCCGTCGGACTGCTGCAGGGTGTCGGTCTCGATGATGTCGGTCGAGGTCACGGCCTGACCCATCGCATAAGCGCTCCACGCGCCGCTTTCGCCGTAGATCCACGGACGCAGGTCGAGGCCCACGCCATTGACGTCGCCGCCGCCGGCAGTGCCGAGGTCACGGTCGTCTTCGGACTGGCCGGTGAGTTTCACTTCCAGACCGAAGTTCTTGCTTTCAGTCATCGCAGCCAGTGTCGGGCAAGACCAGATCAGCGCGAAGGTGAGGCCAATACCGGCCTTCACGAATGGGTTCAGCTTCATAGTTTTTCCTCGCCGTCTTCTTCTTGCAGGGCGTGCAGTTGCAGCGTGTTCGAGTTCAGGGCGCCACGGCTGGCCTGTTCCTGTTGCAACAGGCGGCGGGCTTCGGGCAGGCGCTCGGGCGGCAATTGCGCCTCGAGGGTCGCTGCCAGTTCATCGGCTTGCGGGGTGTTCTGCGCCTTGGCCAGTTGGCTGAACACGTAGGCGTTCAGCGGGTCGGGCTTGGTGCCCTTGCCTTGCGAGAACAACTGGGCGATGGCGAAGTCGGCACTGTTCTGGCCGTTGCGCGCAGCGGTCAGCAGGTGGTCGAGAGCCTTCTGCGGATAGACCTTGCCCAGGTAGCCACGACGGTAGATCTGGCCGAGGTAGTAATCGGCAGCGACTTCGCGGCCGACGGCTTTCTGGAAATGTTCCTCGGCGACTTTCGCGTCAGCCGGGACCATTTTGCCTTCGTAGTAGACCTTGCCCAGCAGCAGTTCGGCGCGCGGCTGGTCGGCGGCGCGGCCGTTGTCCAGGTACTTCATCATCTGGTCGACGTCGCCCAGTTCGGGGAAGTCGTAAAGCAATTGCGCGAGGGTGACCCACGACGCCGGGTAGCCCGGAGCGATCGGCTCGAGCAGCGCCTGCGCGGTTTTTTCGTCAGTCTTGCCCAGGGTCGAATCGGCCAGCACGCGGGCTACGGAGTCGACACGCTGCGCGGTGACGGTGCCACGGCTGTAACCGGCCTGCATCTGCTTGATCAGCTCGGCCTGTTGCTCCGGCTGGCCACGTTTCTGGTAGACGGTGGCCAGTTCGACGTAGCAGATGTCGGTGGTGTTGAGCGCGGCCTTGCAGATTTTTTCCACGTCATCCAGATGCTGGTCGTAAGTGCCCTGGGTGCGATACAGCAGCACCTGCGCCAGACCCGCTTCCGGGTAGCCCGACTTGCGCCACTGATCGATCTGCTGCTGCGCGTTGATGTTGGGGAAGCTGTGCGGGTATTGCAGATACAGCATCGCCAGCGGGATCAACGTGTTGCCTTCGCCATTGGCGGCGGCTTTTTTCAGCAGGGTTTCGGCTTCGTGGTGCTCGGCTTCGGTGGAGCCCGGCTTGGCCACCAGCAGACGACCGAGACGTGCCTGGGCACGCGGCGATACGCTGGCCGCTGCACGGTAAGTCGCCTCGGCCTGTTTCATCTGCGCCGGGTCGCGGCTGTCGACCTGGATATCGGCCAGGCCGACTTGCGCCTCGCTGTAACCCAGATCGGCCAGTTGCTGGTAATTCTGCGCAGCGGTGGCGGTGTCGCCACGCTTGAGCGCTTCGTTGGCCAGACGCTGATCGGGCAGCCCGGCGCAACCGGCCAGACTCACCGCCAATGCCAGGGCACACAGTGATAGCGGTGTTCTGAGGATGGGTGGAGTAGTCACAGGCATGTCCTCGACTTAAAGACCGGCAGCCATGGCTTTGTCGATCAGCCAGTTCAGGTTCGGGCCACGGTCGCTGTTCACTTCCACCGGGCGGCCGGCCAGGCTGCTGTCGAGCGGCTCGTCAGGCTGGATCTGTACGCGAATGTCGGAGGACAGGTCGGCGCTCTTCAGGCTGGTGCTGCTGACGATCTTGCCGGTGCGGGTCTTGTCTTCGCCGGCGATCTGGAAGCTCACCGGAGTGCCTGGACGCACGTCGCCGAACTGGCGATAGGAGAAGCGCGCTTCAACGTTGGCCTGGGTGTTGCGCGGCACCAACTGGAAGATCACGTCGCCCTTGCTCGCGTACTGACCGTCAGCCACCAGTTGCTGGGCCACGGTGCAATCGCACGGCGAGGTCAGGGTGCCGGTCATTTGCTTGCCGAACAGTTCTTCAACCTTGGCCGGGGCCAGTTGGTCTTCGGCCAGATGGCCCTTGAGCACGTCGAGCATGCTGGTGCTGAAGGTCGCCAGTGGTGCGCCTTTGGCGGCCACGCCGTCGGACTTGACCAGGCTCTGCACGGTGCCGTCGCGCGGCATGGTGATGTTCATCCCCGGCACGCTGACCAGACCGGCCTGGGCGTGGCTGACGAAGTACATGCCGTACACCGACTTGAAGATGAAACCGGCAGCGACCAGGCCAACGGCGAAAATACCGGCGCTGAAGGTCACGGCTTTCAGGCGGCCGAACGGGGTCATGCCGGTGTCGTTGGTCTTGTTCTTGCGCGCCTTGGTGAAGTTGTCGCGCTGCAGGGTCGCCAGCACTTCGCCGATGCTGACGATGTCGCCGGCCAGGTGCGAAGTAATCAGGTGGCGCAGGGTGGAAATGTCCTGCGGCTCGAGGTTCTGGAACTGGCAGCCGGCGCGGCCGGTGGCGCGATCGAAAGAACGCACCTGCAGTTCAACGTCCATGGCCAGGCCGAGGTTGTCGATGACAAATTGCAGACGCGCCTTGTACACCTCGCCGATGGTCAGCGGCATCTGCCCGGCGTTGAACGCCAGACCGCCAGCCGACAGATCGAGGACCCGCGCTTCGAGCGGAGTCCGGTCAGGGCCGAAGAAACGCAGCTTGGCCGGGATTTTCACGCGAGCGTGCTGGCGCTGGGCTTCGGATTCATGCACTACGTTGACGTTGACGGCGGTATTCATAGGGGCGATTTCCTTGTTAATTCAATAGGAGCGGGTCAGACCATCATCAGCAGCACGGCGACAAAAATGCTGCCGGCGGAGAAGGTCATGGTCCGAGACGACCAGGTGTTGAACCAACGTTGAAAGCTGGCGAGATCACGGGTCAGGGATGTGGGCTGGCGAGTCCAGGATTGTTGGTCGAGGCGGAAGAACACGTAGATCTTCACCAGGGCGCCAACGATCTGGTTGTAATACAGAATCGCCGGGTAAGCAGGGCCGATGCGGTGGCCGGAACACGACAGCAACAGCGTCAGGATCAGGCGGGTGATACCGATCCACAGCAGGTACACGAGGATGAACGCGGTGCCGTACTTGAAGCTGGCGATCAGTGCTACGGTCAGGCCGAGCAGCGAAGTCCACATCGACACGCGCTGGTCGAACAGCACCACCGAGGTGAACACGCCGAGGCGACGGATACCCAGGCCCAGTGCGCGCGAGTTCTGGCGCAGGTTGTTGCCGTACCAGCGGAACATCAGCTTGCGGCTGGCCTTGATGAAGCTCTTTTCCGGCGGATGTTCAACGGTGTTGATCGCGGCATCCGGCACGTAGAAGGTGTCGTAACCCAGGCGCATCAGGCTGAACCAGCTCGACTTGTCGTCGCCTGTCAGGAACTTGAAGCGGCCCAGACGCCAGTGTTGCAGCGAGTCGCTTTCAACGTCGGCGATGAACTCCGGATTGGTCACCACGGAGGCTTTGAAAACCGACATCCGACCGGTCATGGTCAGTACGCGCTTGGACAGGGCCATCGAGCACATGTTGATGTGGCGCTGGGCGAAACGCAGCTTGTGCCATTCGCTCATGATGTAGCCGCCGCGCACTTCGCAGAACTCGTTGGTGGTCAGGCCGCCGACATTGCCGAACAGCTGGAACCACGGCACGGTCTTGCGCACGACGCCTTCGCCGAGCACGGTGTCGCCGTCGATCACGGCCACCACGGCACGGTCGTCCGGCAGGTGACGGGAGATCGCGCGGAAACCGAAGGCCAGACCATCGCGCTTGCCGGTACCGGGAATGCGCACGAAGTCGAGCTTGACCCGCTCCGGCGGATTCATCCGCGCCCACAGCGCCTTGACCAGCAACTCGTCGGACATTTCCACGATCGAGCAGACAATGGTGGTCGGTAGTTCGCAGTCGATGGCTTCGCGGATCACCGAGCTGTAGACCTGCGCGGTGGTCAGCGCGTCAATACGAAAGCTGGTGACCATCAGAAACACATGCGACGGGTCCGCCGCTTTACCCAGCTTGCGTACTTTGCGACGCAGATGCGGGTAAACGATGTAGAGAAAAATCATGCCGCGCACAAAGTGCGTTGCACCCATCGAGTAGCGCCAGATACCCACGGCGCCAATCAGGAAAATGAAGTCCTTCGACTCGGAGTCGAATGTGGACGTGGGCAGCATCAAGGCCAGGCCCATCAACAAACTTAGGTAAAACAGCCAACCGGCGGCCTGAAGTAGGCCGTGTCTTAGCCTGTGCATAATCTGCATCCGTCTCTATCTCGGGCTGGGCCCGATGGGGTTAAGGCAGGCTCATCAATGGCCCACTGTAGGAGCTGCCGAAGGCTGCGATCTTTTGATCTTCTGGGTGTTCACTCACGACTCAAGTGAGCCCGGTAAAGATCGCAGCCTCGTTTCACTCGTCAGCTCCTACCACGGGTTCACACAGTCAGTGCGCGGCGACGCGGTATGCGGTGCCGCGCAATGTCTGCTTACCAGCAGATCCCTTCGGTGCGGCTACCGGCGCTGGTGGCCTTGGACATGAAGCCCACCAGGTCGATGACTTGCTTGCCCTGCGGCGCTTCCTGGGCCAGCGAACGGAATTTCTCGTCGCGGTTGCCGAGGATGATCACGTCGGAGTTGTCGATCACCGAATCGAAGTCGGAGTTGAGCAGGGACGACACGTGCGGAATCTTCGATTCGATGTAGTCCTTGTTCGCACCGTGGACACGGGCGTATTCGACGTTGCTGTCGTAGATGCTCAGGTCGTAACCCTTGCCGATCAGCATCTCCGCCAGTTCGACCAGCGGGCTTTCGCGCAGGTCGTCGGTGCCGGCCTTGAAGCTCAGACCGAGCAGGGCGACTTTGCGTTTTTCATGGCTTTCAACGATGTCGAAGGCGTTCTGCACTTGCGATTCGTTACTGCGCATCAGCGAGTTGAGCAGCGGTGCTTCGACGTCCAGGGAACCGGCGCGGTAGGTCAACGCACGTACGTCTTTCGGCAGGCACGAACCGCCGAAGGCGAAGCCCGGGCGCATGTAGTACTGGGACAGGTTCAGGGTCTTGTCCTGGCAGACCACTTCCATCACTTCACGACCATCGACGCCGACCGCTTTGGCGATGTTGCCGATCTCGTTGGCGAAGGTCACTTTGGTCGCGTGCCAGACGTTGCAGGTGTACTTGATCATCTCGGCAACGGCGATGTCCTTGCGGATGATCGGTGCGTCGAGTTCTTCGTACAGCGATTGCAGAACGTCGCCCGACGCGGTATCGAACTCGCCGATAACGGTCATCGGTGGCTGATCGTAGTCAGCGATGGCGGTGGATTCGCGCAGGAATTCCGGGTTGACCGCAACGCCGAAATCGACGCCGGCTTTCTTGCCCGAGCAGTCTTCCAGAATCGGGATGACCACGTTGGCCACGGTGCCTGGCAACACGGTGCTGCGCACCACGATGGTGTGGCGGGTGGTTTTTTCACGCAGGACAAAACCGATCTCGCGGCACACGGCCTCGATGTAGTTCAGTTCCAGGTCGCCGTTCTTCTTGCTTGGCGTGCCGACGCAGATCATCGACAGGTCGGTATCACGAATCGCCTCGGCGAAGTTGGTCGTGCCGCGCAGACGACCGGTCTGGATACCCTGTTGCAACAGTTCACCCAGGCCCGGTTCAACGATCGGCGATTTGCCGGCGTTAATCATGTCGATCTTGTCTTTGGCAACATCGACGCCAACTACGTCATGGCCCCGTGCAGACAGGCAACCGGCACATACTGCGCCAACGTAACCCAAACCAAATATGCTGATGCGCATCGCAATTACCTCTGTATATATCAGGCCTTAGAAGGCCGGAGTTAATGGTGTTCAGCGGTCACTAGTGCACTCGGAAGTGCGGCTTACAGGCGCCACAATGCCGTGTGCAGGCATACAAAGTTCCGAGTGTCTAATAAGTGCACTCAAGATGTGCGCAACTAGGCCTTGTTGTTATGACTTGCCCTGTTATGCAGCCGATCTTCCGTGCGGGAAGACTCTAGTGCAGTCGTGTAGCCTGCTCGACGTCCGGTAGGGAGCCGGTAAATCAAGCAGTTAGGTGCTCAGGCGAGCACGTTTATAGGGGCGCGGCCTTGGCCTTTGTAGGGGATATTAATGGTGCGTATCTCCTGTCCATCGATTGTTTTGAGACTCGTTAGTCACTCAGGCAAGTTGCTGTGACAACTTGGTTACATGGCTACCAGCTCTGCGTAAGTTATCTCGTACAAACTCGGCGAGAATCGTTACCGGTGGTATGAGCAACGCATTTGGACATAGTTCCAGCCCGCTCATCGTGCCAGCCGAAATTTTTTGAAATATTGATGAAGATGGCACTGGGTGCAAATTGATAGCACTAACGATTTCGCCCTTTAGTTATCGGGGTGAAACCGGGGTCGATAGTTTTGTGCCACTAGGGGTAAAAAATTTAGGTGCCACTACTGAAAAAAAACTTCAGTGTCGAGTGAAACTAAAATTAGAAAACAGGGTGTGGTTTTATTGGCGCCATGAATTTGGCGATATATCGCGGGGGGATTTTGACTTCGGGCGGACTGCACGACTCTTGAGGAAAAGAGTCGTGCAAAGGGCATGCTTTATTCCGGGGCGTGGTCGCGCAAAAACACCAGGTTGTCAGGTTTCGATTGTTCGGCGCTGTAGCGATAACCCTGCACATCAAATCGCTTGAGCTGAGCCGGGTCGTTGATGCGTTCCTCAATCACAAAACGGCTCATCAGGCCGCGCGCTTTTTTCGCGTAGAAGCTGATGATCTTGTACTGGCCGTTCTTCTGATCCTTGAACTCGGTGTTGATAATGCGGGCCTTCAACGCGCTGCGCTTGACCGCGGAAAAGTATTCGTTGGATGCAAGGTTGAGCAGTACGTCATCGCCTTGCTCGGCCAGCGCTTCGTTCAGCCACTCGCTGATGCGCGTGCCCCAGAACGCATACAGATCCTTGCCACGGGCGTTGGCCAGTTTGGTGCCCATCTCCAGACGATACGGCTGCATCAGGTCCAGCGGGCGCAGCAGGCCATAAAGGCCGGAGAGCATGCGCAGGTGTTTTTGCGCGTAATCGAATTGCGCTTCGCTGAAGGACTGCGCATCCAGGCCGGTGTACACATCGCCCTTGAAGGCGAGCAGCGCCTGTTTGGCGTTTTCCGGGGTGAAGGCGGGTGTCCAACTGCCAAAACGCGCGGCGTTGAGGCCACCGATCTTGTCGGATACGTGCATTAATTCGCTGATCTGCGCCGGGCTCAGCTCGCGCAACTGCTGGATCAGTTCCTGGGAATGGTCGAGGTACTGCGGCTGGGTAAAGCGCTGGGTCGCCGGCGGTGTTTCGTAGTCGAGGGTCTTGGCGGGGGAAATCACCATCAGCATGAAGTCGTCTCCTTTAATCGTGGGGGCGATTCTAGGGGGTTGTTCTTGTTGACTCCAGCTATGAGCGTGATAGGTGATCGGTGGTGTCATGGAACAAGATCGCAGCCTCGCCGGGGCTCGACAGCTCCTACAGATTGCGCACGGCATCAAACCGCAATGAATTCAATGCGGACAGGTAGGAGCTGCCGAAGGCTGCGATCTTTTGATCTTTGTTTTGATCCACCCGCGATATAGTGCCGCGCGGGTTTTGTTATGGAGACATCCCTTTGCGCATTGTTCTTTTACTCACCGCGTGGCTGCTGAGCTTCGCGGCCATGGCGGCGCCCGGTGATGCGGCGACGCTGGATCGCACGACCTGGCCGGAGCAGCTCAGCAACCCGACCCTGTTCGACGTCGCGTCGCGGGCGGAAATCCTCATGTTCGCTCGCGGCCTGCTCGGCACCGAGTCCATCGACGAGGCGGCACTGGCCCACCGCCTGGGGTTGCGCACGGTCAATATCGATGCGGTCAATCAACTGCGCCAGCGCCTCTGGCAACGCTTGCTGAGCAATTACAACCACGCCCAGCAAAGCTGCGATCAGGACGCCTCGTTCTGCTTTCTCGTCGAAGACCTGCCGACCCTGCGTGAGCAGGCGGCCAAGTTCGTCGTCAGCGACGACAGTTATTACACCAAGTGGGCCGAGCCGAGCCGGATCTTCCATTTGCAGTACCTCGACGAGCTGATGCGCAAGGCCGCGCTGTCGCCGCAAACCAGTAACGAATTCGATCGTTTCGGCGACTACGAGCGCAACGGCGATGACATGCACGATCGGCTGTTTCTGCTGACGTTCGACAGCGCCGCCAACGTGCAACCGGACAACACCGACTGGCTGACCGAATACCTGCGCAAATCCAATCTGAGCGGGACATTCTTTGTCTTGGGCAAGGATATTCAGGCGCGACTCACCGGCCGTTCGGTCAGCAGTCTGCAGGCGAGTTTCTCCCGGCAGTGCGTGGGCGTGCAGGGCTGGGAGTTCCGCTCCCACAGCCATTGGCAGGACTGGCAGGATTCGGTACGGCGCAGCGCCGATCTGGTGAAAAACAAACTGCCGGAAAACTACGTGCCGCTATTCCGTCCGCCGGATGGCCAGCGCCGCAGTGACGCGCAAGGTTTTTTCAATAGCCAGGGCCTGCAAGTGGCGCTGTGGGACATCGATGCCCAGGACGGTGCCGGCAAGCTCAAGGGGCCGGCGAGCGCGCAGCGAGTGTTGACCCTGATGCTGCTGTGGCGACACGGGGTGATCAATTTCAACATGAAACAGGATGCGGTGAAGACGTCCTTACCGTGGCTGATCACCCAGACTGCGCAGAGCGGCATTGGCTGGGAAGACTGTCAGGACGCGTTTCGTTGAGAAACGACAAAAAGCCCGGAAACATTGGGCTTGGGATGATTTTCAGGAGGAATTCGATGCAGGCGGACTTCCGACTTTAGCGGGGTACGGGGAGTCCGCCAAGGGCTTTTCGTCACTCTGCAAAATAAACTTAAAAAAACCGTCAAAGTGCTTTTTTATGTCATCGGTTTTGGAGTATTACGAAGACAGACCGCCGAAACCTGCAACACAGGTGGCGTCTTCCCAGACTCCTATTGTGTGCAGTTCATCCAGCCCGCGTGGATGAATTCGGCAGTCACCTCGAGGCGCAGCACTGTCAAGGTATTGCGTCGAATGGCTCCCACATAGGTGACCGAGTATGGATGATCACGGACGCAGCCCTTCCTCCAACCAGCCAATCCTGTATGTACTCGATACCAACGTATTGATTCACGATCCAAATGCCCTGCTGAATTTCGAAGAACACCACGTCGCCATCCCGATGACCGTGCTGGAAGAGCTGGACAAGCTCAAGAGCGGCCATCACAGCGTGGCCGCCGAATGCCGTCAGGCGATCCGCCTGATCGACAAGACCCTGGGCGATGCGTCCCCCGAGGACGTCGAACTGGGTGTGCCGATCCAGCGCGGCAAGGGCGGGCCGAAAGGCTTGCTGTCAATTCTGATGAGCAAGCAGGCCGAGTCGAACCTGATTCTGCCCGAGCATCTGAACGACAACAAAATCATCAACCAACTGATTGATCTGCACACCCGCGATCCGCAGAAACCGGTGGTGCTGGTCACCAAAGACATCAACATGCGCCTGAAGGCGCGCGCTTGTGGCATCGATGCCGAGGACTACAGCACCGACCAACTGGTCGATGACGTGTCCCTGCTGCCCAACGGCTACCACAACATGACCGGCTCCTTCTGGGACCGCGTGAGCAAGGTCGAAACCCGTCAGGACCACGGCCGCACCTGGCATCAGGTGCAACTGATCGACAACCTGCCGGCCGTGCACATCAACGAGTTCATCATCGACGAGCAGGGCTTTGTCGGCTGGATCAAGGAAATCCAGGAAGACCGCCTGCTGATCCTCGACCTGCATCAGGAACCGCTGTTGCATCAGGAGGCGTGGGGGCTGAAGCCGCGCGACATCTATCAGAGTCTGGCGCTGTATGCGTTGCTTGACCCGGACATTCATCTGGTCAACCTGTCCGGCGCCGCCGGTTCCGGTAAAACCATTCTGGCGCTGGCCGCTGCGATCGAGCAGACCATGGTCAGCAAGCGTTATCGCCGCATCATCGCCACCCGCAGCGTGCAGGGCCTGGACCAGGAAATCGGCTTCCTGCCCGGCACCGAAGCGGAGAAAATGGAGCCTTGGCTGGGCGCCATCACCGACAACCTCGAAGCCTTGCACATGGATGACGAAAACACCCATGGCAGCGTCGACTACATCCTCAGCAAAGTGCCGTTGCAGTTCAAATCGCTCAACTACATTCGCGGTCGCAGCTTCCAGCAGAGCCTGATCCTGATCGACGAATGCCAGAACCTCACGCCGCACCAGATGAAAACCATCATCACCCGTGCCGGCGCCGGTTCCAAAGTGGTGTGCCTGGGCAACCTGGCGCAGATCGACACCCCTTACCTGTCCGCGACCAGCTCCGGGCTGACCTACCTGACCGAACGCTTCAAGGATTTCCCCAACGGTGTGCACATCACCCTGCAAGGGGTGCCTCGCTCGATCCTGGCCGAATACGCCGAATCGCATCTCTAAGAGGAGCAGCTACAAGCTTCAAGCCGCAAGCTACAAGTGGTCCGAGTGAAATTCACTTGCCGCTTGAAGCTTGCGGCTTTCGGCTGTTTAAATGCGAGCTTTCCTGACGCCTGCCTACCGCGCTTTAACTTGCCGCTTGTAGCTTGCCGCTCGCAGCTGCCTCAAGGAGGCCCTCGTGCTGACTCATCTCGATTCCCAAGGTCGCGCCAACATGGTCGACGTCACTGAAAAAGCCGTGACGTTCCGTGAGGCGACGGCTCAAGCGCTGGTGCGCATGCTCCCCGCAACGCTGCAGATGATCGTTAGCGGCGGCCATCCCAAGGGCGATGTGTTCGCCGTGGCGCGCATCGCCGGGATTCAGGCGGCGAAGAAAACCAGCGATCTGATTCCCCTGTGCCATCCGCTGATGCTGACTGGCGTCAAAGTCGAACTCAGCGCCGAGGGTGAGGACAGCGTGCGCATCGTCGCGCGCTGCAAGTTGTCCGGGCAGACCGGTGTCGAGATGGAAGCGTTGACCGCCGCCAGCGTCGCCGCCCTGACCATTTACGACATGTGCAAAGCCGTCGACCGTGGCATGACCATCGAAAGCGTGCGTCTTCTGGAGAAAGTCGGCGGCAAGAGCGGCCACTTCCAGGCGGAGCAGCCATGAAACTGACCGTGAAGTTTTTTGCCCGTTACCGTGAAGCGCTGGGCGTGGATTCAGTGACGGTCGAGGGCGATTTCGCCACGGTTGAAGACGTGCGCGCACTGTTGGCGCAACGTGACGGCGCCGAGGTGTTGAGCGAGCAGAACCTGATGTGCGCGCGCAACGAAGATCTTTGCCAGCTCGACGAACCAGTGACCGATGGCGACGAAGTTGCGTTTTTCCCCACCGTGACCGGAGGCTGAGCCATGGCGATTCGCGTGCAGGCCACGCCGTTCGATCCGGGCGCTGAAGTCAATGCGATGCATGCGGCCAATGTCGGCGTTGGCGCGGTGGTGAGCTTTGTCGGTTACGTGCGCGACTTCAACGACGGGCTCGATGTGGCCGGGATGTTCCTTGAGCACTATCCGGGCATGACCGAAAAAGCCCTCGGCAAGATCGCTGTCGAAGCCGAGCAGCGCTGGCCGCTGTTGAAACTGGAAGTGCTGCATCGCATTGGCGCGCTGGAGCCGGGCGAGCCGATCGTCTTCGTCGGCGCCGCCAGCGCCCATCGCCAGGCCGCGTTCGATGCCTGCGCCTTCGTCATGGACTACCTGAAAACCCGCGCGCCGTTCTGGAAGAAAGAAAATACCAGCGATGGACCACGTTGGGTCGAAGGGCGCGACAGTGATCATGCCGCCGCTGATCGCTGGAATAAGTAATTCCTGTAGCGCTCCTCAGTACGCCTTCGCGAGCAAGCTCGCTCCCACATTTGAAATGCGTTCCCCTGTGGGAGCGAGCCTGCTCGCGAAGGCATCATCTGCGACACCGAAAATCATCCCCCCTCTACCCAATTGACGATTTGTACCTGAGAGTCCAGTATGGATTTCCAAGTACAAAAAAAGCTTCTGTCTTGCAGCTATCAGTTTGCCGCTTGTAGCTGCTCTTCTTCGCCAAACCAACAACAACCCGCGAGAGAACGAACATGAAGAAACTCCCCCTCATCACCGGTCTGGCCTTCAGCCTGTTGGCCTCCGCCAGCGTCTTAGCCGCCGAGAAAACCCTGCGCATCGGCATCGAAGCTGCCTATCCGCCATTCGCCTCGAAAACCGACAAGGGCGAAATTGTCGGCTTTGACTACGACATCGGCAATGCCCTGTGTGCGCAGATGAAGGTCAAATGCGTGTGGGTTGAAGGTGAGTTCGACGGGCTGATTCCTTCGCTGAAAGTGAAGAAGATCGACATGGCGCTGTCGTCGATGACCATCAACGAAGATCGCAAGAAATCCGTGGATTTCAGCCACAAGTACTACTTCACTTCTTCGCGTCTGGTCATGAAGGAAGGCGCTACGGTGGATGATCAGTACGCCAGCCTCAAAGGCAAGAACGTCGGCGTGCAGCGCGCGACCACCACTGATCGTTACGCCACCGAGGTGTTCGAACCCAAGGGCATCAACGTCAAGCGCTACGGCAACAACGAAGAAATCTACATGGACCTGGCGGCGGGGCGCCTTGATGCGATTTTCGCCGATACCATTCCGCTTAACGACTTTCTGTCGATGCCGCGCGGCCAGGGTTATGCGTTTGTCGGGCCGGAGCTGAAGGATCCGAAGTACGTCGGCGAGGGCGCGGGGATTGCGGTGCGCAAAGGCAATACCGAGCTGGTCAGCCAGTTGAACAGCGCCATCGACGGGATTCGAGCGAATGGCGAGTATCAGAAAATTTCCGAGAAGTATTTCAAGTCCGATATCTACGGCGATTGATCAAGCGCTTTCGCGAGCAGGCTCGCTCCCACAGGGGTAACGCATTCCAAATGTGGGAGCGAGCCTGCTCGCGAAGCGGCCAGCGCTGGCGATGCAAATCTTCAGCCCTTCAATTCCTTCAAATGCTTGTACACCGTCGCCCGCCCCATGTTCAGCACATTCGCCACATAGTTCGAAGCGCTCTTGCCCTTGAACGCTCCCTCGGCGTGCAAGGCCAGCACCAGTTCGCGTTTGTGATCGCGGGTCAGCACATTCAGGCTCAACTGTCGTTCACGCAGCCAGGCGTGGAGGAAGGTATTGATGCGTTCCTGCCAGTCATCACGAAACAGCGAGTCGGGCTGCGGAATCAGCTTGCTCGGCGAGAGAAACAGGTCCAGCGCCGCCTTGGCGTTTTCGAACAGGGAAATATTCAGATTGATGCACAGCACCGCCAGCGGCCGGCTTTCGCTGTCGCGCAGCACAGTGCTCAGGCTACGAATTTTCTGACCGTCCCAATTGAGCTTTTCGTACGGGCCGATGTTCCTGTCGCTGACATCCTCGCTGAGCATGTCTTCCAGCGACGAGTCGTCGCCGATCTCGCGCTTGGACAGGTTGTTGGCGATGTAGTCGACCTTCTGCGTGCGCAGGTCGTGCAGCACCACCTCGGCATGGGGAAAGAACAGCGTGGCGATGGCGTCGGCGATGGCGCGGAAGTTATCCAGCGCCGGGTCGAATTCGGGGGCAGTCATGACAGTGGAGCTCCAGGCAGCGTCAGCGCCCCTTGTGCCGGGGCGCTGCGAGTGTGCCGCAATCTTTTCGACGAGTCGATGCGGTCAAGCCAGTCGGGCCGGGGAGAGCATGGCGCTGTCGAGACCGAATTGATGCAGGTGCTCGGGGAATGGCTCGCCGCGCACCAGCGCCGCACTGGCCTGACCCATCGCCGGCGACGTCTGAATGCCATAACCACCCTGCGCGGCGACCCAGAACAGCCCCGGCACCTGCGGATCGAAGCCGCTGAGCAGATCACCGTCAGAAACGAAACTGCGCAAGCCGGCCCACGTGCGGGTCGGGCGGCGGATGGTCAGCGTGGTAGCCTCTTCGATCTGATAGACGCCCATGGCGATGTCGAGTTCTTCCGGCTGCACATCGTGTGGTTCGACCGGATCGGCGTTGGCCGGCGAGCCGAGAAACATGCCAGCGTCGGGCTTCATGTAGAAGGATTCGTCGAGGCTGACCAGCATTGGCCAATGATGAGTGTCCACGCCTTCAGGGCCGGCAAAGATAAATGCGGCGCGGCGTTTCGGTTGCAGACCCAGCGGCTGGGCACCGGCGAGGGTACCGATCTTGTCCGCCCAGGCGCCTGCGGCGTTGATCAGCACTGGTGCGCTGAACGTCTCGCCATTGGTCTGCACGATCCACAGGCCATCGGCATCGCGGCTCAAGCCGAGCACCTCGCAATCGGTGCGGACTTCGCCGTGATTGCGCCGAATGCCGCGCAGGTAGCCTTGATGCAGCGCGTCGGTGTCGATGTCGCAGGCCGATGGGTCGTAGATCGCGCCGTGGACTTTTTCCCGGCGCAGGATCGGCAGGCGCGCGCAGGCTTCGTCGGCGCTGAGCAGTTGCATCTCCGGCACCGTGGCTTTGGCGCTGAGGTACTGGTTGTTCAGTTCGGCGGGATCACCGATGAAGTCGACGGTCATTTCGCCGCGCGGGGTCAGCAGCGGGTGCTCGCAGAAGCCGCTCGGAGGACTGTCGAAGAATGCGCGGCTCGCCTGAGTGAGTGCGCGTACCTGTGCGGTGCCGTAGGCGGCGGTGTACAGCGCGGCGGAGCGACCGGTGGAGTGATAGCCGGGATGGGTTTCACGCTCGAGCACGATCACTTTGCCGTGCGGCGCCAGCCAGAACCCGGTAGAAGCGCCGGCAATCCCGCCGCCGATGATGATGAAATCTGCGTGGTTCATGAAAACTCCCAAGTTATCGAGAACCCTGTAGAAGCTGCCGAGTGAAACGAGGCTGCGATCTTTTGATCTTGATCTTGATCTTGTCCTTGAAAAACAGGATCAAAAGATCGCAGCCTTCGGCAGCTCCTACAGGAGATGTGTGGTGTCAGTGGTGCAGGTGATAAACCGCATTGGCGAGGGCAATGTCTTCCAGGCCCAAGCCGATTGAACGGAAGAACACGTGACGGTCGTAACCCGGGCGCTGCACTTTTTCGCTGAGCAAGTCGGCGAGATCGCCAACAATCGAATCCTTGTCCCAGCCATGCTGTTCGGCGGCAATCAACATCTCACCCGCGGATTCGGGCGTGGTCAGACGATAGTCGCAGAACACCTGCATGTCGTTTAGGCTTTGCGGCGGTACTTCATGGGCGCGGGGGGCGTTGGTGCTGATCGAGGTGATCAGCGCCGGTTTGTGCAGTTGCGCCGGATCGATCACCGGCCCGGCAGACGAGGTGCAGAGCATGATCACATCCGCATCGGTAACGGCGGTCTCGCGGCTGTCGGCAATCTTCAGTGACGGCGCGATGGCCTTCAATACGGCCTGTGTTTCGGCGTCTTCCGTGAGCGACGGCGAATACAGACTGATGCTTTGCCAGTCGCGCAACGCTTTCACGTAGTGCAGATGCGCCTGAGCGACCTTGCCGCTGCCGATGATTGCCAGTCGCTGGGCATTCAGCGGCGCGAGAGCGTCAACCGCGACTGCCGTGGCCGCGGCGGTGCGCGCGGTGGTCAGCTCGCCCGCATCGCAAAGCAGCAGTGGCTGGCCGGTTTTCATCGACATCAACAAGGTCCACGCCGTCACCAGCGCACCCTGCTCGCGAACTATGTACGGCGAAGTCTTCACTCCGTACACGCCGTCTTCGGCCAGCACGCCCAGATAATTGATGAAGTCGCCGGCGCCCTTGGGGAATTCCACCAATTGCTGCGCAGGTTGCACGGCATTGCCTGCTGCGAGGTCGCGGAACAGCTTGCGCAGGATCTGCGGCACATCAATACGCGCCAGCAGCTCACGGGCCTTGGCTTGGTCGATCACATAGGGCGAACTGGACATTCTGCGCTCCAAAACTAAACTTATTTTTCCATTATGGACTTTTAGTTTCTTTGGGCAACCGTCGGGCATAAAAAAAGCGCAGTCCGTTTCCGGCTGCGCTTTTTCATATCGTGACGCTTACTGCGGGCGTTTGCGCTCAACCGCGCGCAGCAGATGCGTTGGCGGCGTTTCACAGCTGATCTTGCGACCGAGCTTTTCTTCGATGGACGGCAACTGATAGGAGTCGTCTTCACCGGCGAAGCTGATCGACACGCCGTCAGCGCCCGCACGACCGGTACGGCCGATGCGGTGCACGTAGTCGTCCGGGACTTCCGGCAGGGTGAAGTTGATCACGTGGCTGATGCCGTCGATGTGAATGCCGCGGCCGGCGACATCGGTGGCCACCAGCACGCGAATCTTGCCTTCGCGGAAGCCTTCCAGAGTCTTGATGCGCTTGTGCTGCGGCACGTCGCCGGACAGCTGCGCGGCGTTGATGCCATCACGCACCAGGCGCTCTTCGATACGGCGTACTTCGTCCTTGCGGTTGGCAAACACGATGACCCGCTCCCAACCGTTGTCGTTGACCAGGTTATAGAGCAGTTTGTATTTGTCGGCAGCGGCCACGGCGTAGATGTGCTGCTCGACGTTCTCGTTGGCGACGTTGGTGATTTCGATTTCGACGATGGCCGGGTCGGTGGTCCATTGCTTGGCCAGATTCATCACGTCTTCGGTGAAGGTTGCGGAGAACAGCAAAGTCTGGCGTTCGGACTTCGGCGGGGTCTGGCGAATGATCTGCCGTACCTGTGGGATGAAACCCATGTCGAGCATGCGGTCGGCTTCGTCCAGCACCATCACTTCGACCATATCCAGATGCACGTCGCCGCGCTGGTTGAAGTCGAGCAGGCGGCCCGGCGTGGCGACGAGGATGTCGCAATGCCGTGCTTCGAGGTGCTTGAGCTGTTTGTCGAAATCCATACCGCCGACGAACGTCATCACGTTGAGGCCGGTGTACTTGGTCAGGTCAGCGGCGTCCTTGGCAATCTGCACCACCAGCTCGCGGGTTGGCGCGATGATCAGTGCGCGCGGCTCGCCCATGTAGCGCTCTTTCGGCGGCGGCGTCTGCAGCAGTTGGGTGATGATCGAGATCAGGAACGCGGCGGTCTTGCCGGTGCCGGTCTGCGCGCGACCGATGGCGTCTTTGCCGGCGAGGGTGAAACCCAGCACCTGCGCCTGGATCGGCGTGCAGTACGGGAAGCCCAGGTCCTGAATGGCGTGCATCAGTTCCGGAGCAAGCTTGAAATCATGGAAGCGGGTTTTGCCTTCCTGTGGCTCGACGACGAAATCTTCGAGTTTCCAGGGAATTACCGGAGCCTTGGGCTTTGGTTCGCGACGTGGCCTGGCCGGTTTCGGCGCTTCGTCTTGGGTGGGGTCGGCGGCGATGGGAGCGGCCGGTTCCGGTTTTGGCGGCTGTTTCGGTGTCGCTACGGGAGCGGGGCGGTCGGCCTGCGGGGCATCGGTGCGATGACCGGGGGCGTGCGACGGCGCACTGGGAACTGGCGCGAGCTGCTCAGCCTCGCTTTTACCGAACATCTTCTTGAGTGCTTTGAGCACGGTCATCTCATCAGTTGGTTAAGGAATGTACGCCGGCCAGTGTAATGCAAGAATCGGGCGCGGCGTAGTAGGAGGGATCAATGGGCGGACATTGCTCGCAAATCAGCGCAGGCGTTCGCTCAACCAGACGCCGATGTCGCGAATTTCTTCAGGTAACACTTCGTGCTCCATTGGGTATTCCTGCCATGTCACGGTGACACCATGCTTCACCAAATGCTCATAGGCAGTACGCCCCATCGAGTTCTGCACCACGCCATCGAACTGCCCGTGCAGACACAGCACCGGAATACGCTGCTGACTGGCGGATAACTCCAGTTCGTCGCTGAATGTCGGTGCGTACGTCGACAACGCCAGCACCCCGCCCAGCGGTCCCTGCCATTTAAGGAACGCGGTATGCAATACCACCGCGCCGCCTTGCGAAAACCCGGCAAGGAAAATCCGCGAGGCGTCTATTCCGCTGGCGCGCTGGTTTTCGATCAGCTCGATGATGCGCTCTGCCGAAGCTTCCAGTTCGTCGCGATCGATCGCCCGGGCCGGGCTCATGGCCTTGATGTCATACCAGCTGGGCATGGCATATCCGCCATTTATCGTCACTGGACGGGTCGGTGCCTGCGGCAGCACAAAGCGCGTGCTCAACAGACTTTCCTGCAACGCCTCGGCCACCGGCAGGAAGTCGTAGCGGTCGGCGCCGAGGCCGTGCAGCCAGATCACGCAGGCGTCTGCGGGCTTAACAGGCTGAAGAATCAAGGGCTCGGTCATGTCTGCTCCAAAAATGTGCGGGCGCTCTCATTGAGTGCGTGATGGAAGTGCGCGCCCGGTTGATCCGTTAACAAGATGTCGCAAGGTTACAAGTTTAGCTATTGACGTGTCGCGCAATGACTTCGGCAAGCGGTGTGGTACGGCGTTTGCTATGGAGGTTTCCGTACGAAGCGTCCTACGCGTGGCGGTAACACTATCAGTCTACGTCGCGCGATGGGACAGCAACGAATCCGGTGATGGATGTTCGCCAATGGCCGCTACGGGCTTAGCGAATGTGAAAGGGCTACAGCCCGTTCGGCCGATTGGTGAGAAGTGAGTGATCCATGATGTGGATTTTCTCCTACTAGACTCATAGCGAAGGTCTTACGTCGGTTGACCCCAAAAAAAGCCAACACGGGTCAACAACGCCTCAAAAGGGTGCGACAGGGCTCAAGCTCCGACACAACAAGAGCAAAACTGGAGGTTTGAATGAAGATGTTGAAATCCACTCTGGCGGTCGTGACTGCTGCAGCAGTACTCGGAGTCAGCGGGTTCGCTCAGGCGGGTGCAACCCTGGATGCGGTACAGAAAAAAGGTTTCGTGCAGTGTGGCGTGAGCGACGGTCTGCCGGGCTTCTCGGTACCGGATGCGACCGGCAAGATCCTCGGCATCGATGCCGACGTCTGCCGCGCTGTGGCCGCAGCCGTTTTCGGCGACGCCAACAAGGTCAAGTTCAGCCAGTTGAACGCCAAGGAGCGCTTCACCGCGCTGCAGTCCGGCGAGATCGACATCCTGTCGCGCAACACCACCATGACCAGTTCCCGTGACGCGGGCATGGGCCTGAAATTCCCGGGCTTCATCACCTACTACGACGGCATCGGCTTCCTGGTGAACAACAAGCTGGGCGTGAAAAGTGCCAAAGAGCTCGACGGCGCGACCATCTGCATCCAGGCCGGTACCACCACCGAACTGAACGTTTCCGACTACTTCCGTGGCAACGGTCTGAAATACACCCCGATCACCTTCGACACCTCCGATGAAAGCGCCAAGTCGCTGGAATCCGGTCGTTGCGACGTGCTGACCTCCGACAAGTCCCAGCTGTTCGCCCAGCGCAGCAAGCTGGCTTCGCCGAAGGACTACGTAGTTCTGCCGGAAACCATTTCCAAGGAACCACTGGGCCCGGTCGTGCGTAACGGCGACGACGAGTGGCTGGCGATCGTGCGTTGGGTCGGCTACGCGCTGCTCAATGCCGAAGAGGCCGGCATCACTTCGAAGAACGTCGAAGCTGAAGCCAAGTCCACCAAGAACCCGGACGTGGCCCGTATGCTCGGTGCAGACGGCGAGTACGGCAAAGACCTGAAACTGCCGAAAGACTGGGTTGTGCAGATCGTCAAGCAAGTCGGCAACTACGGCGAAATCTTCGAGAAAAACCTCGGCAAGAGCACTCCGCTGGAAATCGACCGTGGCCTGAACGCCCTGTGGAACAACGGCGGCATTCAGTACGCACCACCAGTGCGCTAATGGTTCTATCGCCCGGCGGGCCAACCGCCGGGTGATGTTCTTGTTCCATTTCTTCCGGGGCACTTCATGCAAAATTCAATCGGCGCACCAAAGCAGAGGCTCAGCCTCAGCGATCCACGAGTGCGTGCGTGGCTATTCCAGATCATCACTGTTGTGGCGGTGGTCTCGCTTGGCTGGTACCTGTTCGACAATACGCAAACCAACCTTCAGCACCGGGGCATCACCTCCGGTTTCAGCTTTCTGGAGCGCAGTGCCGGGTTCGGCATCGCTCAAACCCTGATCGACTACACCGAAGCGGACAGCTACGCGCGGGTGTTTGTCATCGGCCTGCTCAACACCTTGTTGGTGACCTTTATCGGCGTGATCCTGGCGACGATTCTCGGTTTCATCGTTGGTGTAGCGCGGCTGTCACAGAACTGGATCATCGCCAAACTGGCGACGGTGTATGTGGAAGTGTTCCGCAACATTCCGCCGCTGCTGCAGATCCTGTTCTGGTACTTCGCGGTGTTCCTGACCATGCCGGGGCCGCGCAACAGCCACAACTTCGGCGACACCTTCTTCGTCAGCAGCCGTGGCCTGAACATGCCGGCCGCACTCGCAGCCGACGGCTTCTGGGCATTCGTGGTGAGCATTGTGCTGGCCATCGTCGGCATCGTCCTGATGTGCCGCTGGGCCAACAAGCGCTTCGAAGAAACCGGCGTACCGTTCCACAAGTTCTGGACTGGCCTGGCGATTGCGCTGGTGATCCCGACCCTGTGCGCGTTGATCTTCGGCGCTCCGCTGCACTGGGAAATGCCTGAGCTCAAGGGCTTCAACTTTGTCGGCGGCTGGGTGTTGATCCCGGAACTGCTGGCGTTGACCCTCGCACTCACCGTGTACACCGCAGCGTTCATCGCCGAAATCGTGCGTTCCGGGATCAAGTCGGTCAGCCACGGCCAGACCGAAGCGGCGCGTTCGCTCGGCCTGCGCAACGGTCCGACCCTGCGCAAAGTGATCATTCCGCAAGCCCTGCGCGTGATCATTCCGCCGCTGACCAGCCAATACCTGAACCTTGCGAAGAACTCCTCGCTGGCCGCCGGTATCGGTTACCCGGAAATGGTTTCGCTGTTCGCCGGCACCGTGCTCAACCAGACCGGGCAGGCCATCGAAGTGATTGCCATCACCATGAGCGTGTACCTGGCGATCAGTATCAGCATTTCCCTGCTGATGAACTGGTACAACAAGCGCATTGCGCTGATCGAGCGGTAAGGAAAAGCGCATGAGTACTCATACTTTCAAACCCGACATGCCTCCACCGAACAGCAGTATCGGCGTGGTGGCGTGGATGCGCGCAAACATGTTCTCAAGCTGGCTCAACACCCTGCTGACGCTGTTTGCGTTCTACCTGATCTACCTGGTTGTGCCACCGATCCTCAGCTGGGCGATCGTCGACGCCAACTGGGTCGGCACCACCCGCGCCGACTGCACCAAGGAAGGCGCCTGCTGGGTGTTCATTCAGCAGCGTTTCGGCCAGTTCATGTACGGTTACTACCCGACCGAACTGCGCTGGCGCGTCGACCTGACCGTGTGGCTGGCGGTCATTGGCGCAGCACCGCTGTTCATCTCGCGCATGCCGCGTAAAGCGGTCTATGGCCTGAGTTTCCTGGTGCTGTACCCGATCATCGCTTTCACTCTGCTGCATGGCGGTTTCGGAATGACCACCGTGCCGACCAGCCAGTGGGGCGGCCTGATGCTGACCCTGGTGATTGCCACCGTCGGCATCGCCGGAGCATTGCCGCTGGGCATTGTGCTGGCGCTGGGACGGCGTTCGAACATGCCGGCGATTCGGGTGGTCTGCGTGACCTTCATCGAATTCTGGCGCGGCGTGCCGTTGATCACGGTGTTGTTCATGTCCTCGGTGATGCTGCCGCTGTTCCTGCCCGAAGGCATGAACTTCGACAAGCTGCTGCGGGCGCTGATCGGCGTGATCCTGTTCCAGTCGGCCTACGTCGCCGAAGTGGTGCGCGGTGGGCTGCAAGCGATTCCCAAAGGGCAGTACGAAGCGGCTGCAGCGATGGGCCTCGGTTACTGGCGTTCGATGGGTCTGGTGATTCTGCCGCAAGCCCTGAAGCTGGTGATCCCGGGCATCGTCAACACGTTCATTGCGCTGTTCAAGGACACCAGCCTGGTGATCATCATCGGTCTGTTTGACCTGCTCAACAGCGTCAAGCAAGCCGCCGCCGACCCGAAATGGCTGGGCATGGCCACCGAAGGCTACGTGTTCGCCGCACTCGTGTTCTGGATTTTCTGTTTTGGTATGTCGCGCTATTCCATGCATCTGGAACGCAAGCTCGACACTGGCCACAAGCGTTAGGAGTTCTCTGTAAATGAGCGAAGCAATCAAAAAGCCTGTGGGTTCGGAAGGCATCATCCAGATGCAGGGCGTGAACAAGTGGTACGGCCAGTTTCACGTACTCAAGGACATCAACCTCAACGTCAAACAGGGCGAGCGCATCGTGTTGTGCGGCCCATCGGGTTCCGGTAAATCGACCACGATCCGTTGCTTGAATCGTCTGGAAGAACACCAGCAGGGCCGCATCGTCGTCGATGGCGTGGAACTGACCAACGACCTCAAGCAGATCGAAGCGATCCGTCGCGAAGTCGGCATGGTGTTCCAGCACTTCAACCTGTTCCCGCACCTGACCATTCTGCAGAACTGCACACTGGCGCCGATGTGGGTGCGCAAGATGCCCAAGCGCAAGGCCGAAGAAATCGCCATGCATTATCTGGAACGCGTACGCATTCCGGAGCAGGCGCACAAGTATCCGGGTCAGCTGTCCGGTGGTCAGCAGCAGCGTGTGGCGATCGCCCGCGCCCTGTGCATGAAGCCGAAAATCATGCTGTTCGACGAACCGACTTCGGCACTCGATCCGGAGATGGTGAAGGAAGTGCTCGACACCATGATCGGTCTGGCCGAAGACGGCATGACCATGCTCTGCGTGACCCACGAAATGGGCTTTGCCCGCACCGTGGCCAACCGCGTGATCTTCATGGACAAGGGCGAAATCGTTGAGCAGGCCGCGCCGAATGACTTCTTCGACAATCCGCAGAATGATCGGACCAAGTTGTTCTTGAGTCAGATTTTGCATTGATGGTAGATGAGTAAAAAGCAACCCGGCCATGTGCCGGGTTTGTTTTTCTGGGGGTCAGGAGACGGAAAGGGATTCGTGTTCTTTGTGAACAATGTGCTCGAAACCTCTCAAATCTGCACCTTCGCCGAAAGTCTTCACATCGGTTAGCAAGTGCGGGTAGCGCTCCAATAAGCGCATTAACAGTATCAGCGGCTTGGGCGGCAATACCTCGCCCCGCTCATAGCGAGAGAATGCGTTATGCCCCCCTCCAGACAGCAGTTGCACCGTCTCTTTTTGCGTCAGGTGCAATTTGCGACGAATCTTTTTCATCTCGTTGCCAATCATTTTTCTGCTGGCGATAACGAGCTCATCGCATGCGTCCGAGTAGCGCTGCCCGCACACTTCATCGAGTTCGATTTCTCCGCACTTCTGGCACTCCCAACCCGAAAGATGGTCAACGCGGCGCTCCATGCCTTTGACGCTCAACGTTTCGCCTCGACCTTCGAAATGCACCATGCCTTCAGAGGCGCCGCAACTGAGACACTGTTGCGTATTCATGAATTGTTCTCCTTGAAGGAGATCACCGGCGGGCGTCTGTCGTAGTGATAGGACACGTTTATGTAAATCTCCAGACCATGTGAATTGATGTGATAGACGTCCTGCCAGATACGGTGGTTGTCATAGGTCGTCATCGACTTGTAGAGCATGTTGCGCTGCAGCATGAAGACGACTTCCTGCATGTCTGCAAGTGTCAGCTCCATATCGGAACCGGTTCTCCTCGCTGAGTGTGTGAATGCCCTCCAGCCTAATCTCCTGACATCCGCCTTGATCACCGCCAAGTCGTAATGGGGTGTGTTCTTTTCCATAAGAAGCCAAAACCCTGTCCCTGAAATTACCCTTAAAGGGTAATTTTGACCAATCGAAAATGCCGCTCCATGTGTCTCCGATTGACCCTAGGTGGTTGCCGTCCTACATGGGTCTGACTAACATGTCGGAAAATTCATCCTATGATTGGATGAAAAGGTGAGGTTCATGTCCGACATTTCCCCTTTGATCAAGCGGTCCCTGGTCGATCAGGCTTTGGATCAACTGCGTCAGCGCATCAACAGCGGTGCGTGGCAGATCGGCGAGCGGCTGCCGACCGAGCCTGAGCTGTGCGCCGAGCTGGGCATCAGCCGCAACACGGTGCGTGAGGCGATGCGTGTTCTGGCGTTCTCGGGATTGATCGAAATTCGCCAAGGCGACGGCAGTTATCTTCGTGCGCTGGTCGACCCGCTCGACACACTTAAAGCGTTGTCCCGCTGTTCGCTGGAGCAGGCCCGGGAGACCCGGCACATCCTTGAAGTCGAGGCCATCGGCCTGGCGGCGTTGCGTCGTACCGATGAGGATCTGGCGGCGCTGCGTGAAGCGCTCGGCACCAGCGGCAGCCATTATCACGGCGATCTCGACACTTATATCGCCTGCGATCTGGTGTTCCATCGCCGCCTGGTCGACGCCGCGCACAACCCGACCCTCAGCGAGCTGTATCGCTATTTCTCCAGCATCGTCGGCGCGCAATTGCGCCAGACCCTGAATATCTCCCCGCGCCGTCAGGAAGTGTTCGATCTGCACATCGACTTGCTCGATGCGGTCGAGCAACGCGACCCGGAACGGGCCAAAGCCTTGTCGAGGCAGTTGATCAATGAACCTTGAAACCGAGAAATCCATGTCCCGCAGTGAGTTATCCACAGCGTCGAAACGCTCCCCAGAACTTGAAGAGCTGCTGATCGATGCCGAGGCTGATGACGAGCAGGTGCAGCAAAGCCATCCGTTGGTAAAACGTCCATGGTTGCTGCTGCTCGGGCTGATTCTGGTAGCGCTGAACCTGCGCCCGGCGTTGTCGAGCATGGCGCCCTTGCTCAGCGAGGTCTCCAGGAGTCTCGGATTATCTGCGGCGCAGGCGGGATTGCTGACCACGTTGCCGGTGCTTTGTCTGGGTTTGTTTGCGCCGCTGGCGCCGATTCTGGCGCGGCGTTTCGGTGCTGAGCGCGTGGTGCTGGGGATTTTGCTGACGCTGGCCGGCGGCATCATCCTGCGCAGCAATTTCGGCGAGATCGGCCTGTTCGCCGGCAGCGTCCTTGGCGGCGCCAGCATTGGCATCGTCGGCGTGCTGCTGCCGGGCATCGTCAAACGCGACTTCGCCAAGCACGCCGGGACCATGACCGGCGTCTACACCATGGCGCTGTGCCTGGGCGCAGCGATGGCGGCGGGTTCGACCGTGCCGCTGAGTGAACACTTCGACAACAGCTGGGCGATGGGCCTGGGCTTCTGGGTGATTCCCGCATTGGTGGCGGCGGTTTTCTGGCTGCCACAAGTCGGCTCCAAACATGGCGCACACAACGTCGCCTATCGCGTGCGCGGGTTGCTGCGTGATCCGCTGGCCTGGCAGGTGACCTTGTACATGGGCCTGCAATCGTCGCTGGCCTACATCGTGTTTGGCTGGTTGCCGTCGATCCTCATCGGTCGCGGGCTGACACCGACTCAGGCCGGATTGGTGCTGTCCGGTTCGGTGATCATTCAACTGGCCAGTTCGCTGGCCGCGCCGTGGCTGGCGACCCGTGGCAAGGATCAGCGTCTGGCGATCGTGGTGGTCATGGCGCTGACCCTGGCCGGCCTGTTCGGCTGCCTGTACGCACCGATCGAAGGTCTGTGGGGCTGGGCGATTCTGCTCGGACTGGGGCAGGGCGGCACGTTTAGTCTGGCGTTGACCCTGATCGTGCTGCGTTCGCGCGATTCCCACGTCGCGGCGAACCTGTCGAGCATGTCTCAGGGCTTTGGCTACACGTTGGCGTCGATGGGGCCATTCGCCGTGGGCGTGGTGCATGACTGGACCGGCGGCTGGAATGCGCTGGGCTGGATTTTCGGCATTATCGGCGCCGGTGCGATCATTGCCGGGCTGGGCGCAGGGCGTGCGTTGTATGTGCAGGTGCAAAGCGAAAAGCTCTGAATGCACTGGTTGCAAATGTGGGAGCGAGCCTGCTCGCGAAAGCGGTGTTCGGTCAACAAAGGTGTTGAATGTTGAATTGCCTTCGCGAGCAGGCTCGCTCCCACAAGGGTTTTGCGTATTGCCGATAGTGTTTCTGCGCGCGGCAGATTATGGTGCTGGCAATCTGTATATCTTTCTTTGGAGATTGCCTTGAGCGAAGCCCACAGCGCCCTGATCACTCGCTTCTACCAGGCCTTCCAGCGCCTCGATGCCGAAGCCATGGCCGCCTGCTATACCGATGACGTGGTCTTCAGCGATCCGGCCTTCGGTGAGTTGCGCGGTCGCGATGCCGGCGACATGTGGCGCATGCTGACTACCCGCGCCAAGGATTTTTCCCTGACCTTCGACAACGTCCGCGCCGACGAGCGCACCGGCGGCACGCATTGGGTGGCGACTTACCTGTTCAGCCAGACCGGCAATGTCGTGGTCAATGATATCCAGGCGCGCTTCGTCTTCCGGGACGGCAAGATCTGCGAGCACCACGATCACTTCGATATGTGGCGCTGGTCGCGGCAAGCGCTGGGTTTCAAAGGTCTGCTGCTGGGCTGGACACCGCTGGTGCGCAACGCCGTACGTGCCCAGGCGCGCAAGGGACTGAAGGCATTTCAGGCCGGGCGCTGATAAGATCGCCGCCTGTTTTCCTACACGTTCAGATCCCGAAGTGACCAGTCTTAGCGAACAATCCGTCGACGCTGCCGAACCAGCGAGCAAATCCTGGTTCGTCTACCTCGTGCGTGCCGCCAATGGCTCCTTGTACTGCGGGATCAGCGACGACCCGGTGCGTCGTTTTGCCAAGCACCAGAGCGGCAAGGGCGCGCGGTTCTTTCTTTCCAGCCCGGCGATGGCGCTGGTCTACACCGAACTGTGCCGCGACAAAAGCGATGCTCTGCGCCAGGAACGGCTGATCAAGAAGCTGCGCAAAAGCGCCAAGGAATGCCTCGTCGCGTCTTATCAATCTGACTGATTGGTTCCCATCAGGCAGATCTGTAGGCTGCTAATCCAATGCACGCTAAGCTGCGGGCTCACTATCTGAGCGGCGGAGCCGAGCATGTCTGAGTTGATTCTGCACCATTACCCGACCTCTCCATTCGCCGAGAAGGCCCGCCTGCTGCTGGGTTTCAAAGGCCTGTCCTGGCGTTCGGTGCATATTTCCCCGGTGATGCCAAAGCCGGATCTGACCGCGTTGACCGGTGGCTACCGCAAGACTCCAGTGTTGCAGATCGGTGCTGACATCTATTGCGACACCGCACTGATCGCTCGACGCCTGGAACAGGAAAAAGCCCTGCCGGCGTTCTTCCCCGAGGGCCAGGAAATGACCAGCGCCAGTTTTGCCGCGTGGGCCGATTCGGTGGTGTTCCAGCACGCCGTGAGCCTAGTGTTCCAGCCGGAATCGGTGGCGGTGCGTTTCGGCAAATTGCCGCCGGAAGCGATCAAGGCCTTCCTGGCCGACCGCGCCGGTTTGTTCAGCGGTGGCAGCGCCACGCGTCTGTCCGCCGAGCAGGCCAAGCATCAGTGGCCGACGATCATGGCGCGGCTGGAGCAACAGTTGCAGCGCGAACAGGGTGACTTCCTCTTTGGCGAACCGTCGATTGCCGACTTCGCGTTGGCGCATCCGCTGTGGTTCCTCAAGGCGACCCACGTCACGGCGCCGCTGGTGGATGAATATCCGGCGGTCGCGGCGTGGCTGGGTCGGGTGCTGGGGTTCGGCCATGGCGCAGCGAGCGAGATGTCTTCCGCCGAGGCATTGGAGGTCGCGCATAACGCGACGCCAGCGGCATTGCCGGATGAGCGGTTCGTCGATCCGAACGGCTTCAAGGCCGGCCAGCAAGTGGCAATTGCCGCTATCGATTACGGCGTTGATCCGGTGGTGGGCGAGCTGCTGTTTGCTGGCAGTGAAGAGCTGATCATTCGCCGTGAAGACGAACGTGGCGGCGTGGTGCATGTGCACTTTCCGCGTTTTGGGTTCCGTATCGAAGCGCGCTGATTTATCCAGTCAGCTGCAAAACCTGTGGGAGCGAGCCTGCTCGCGAAGACGATGGATCATTCAACATTATCGTTGGCTGATGCAGCGCTTTCGCGAGCAGGCTCGCTCCCACAGTGGACTATTTCAGGGCAGCGAGGATTTCGTCTGGATCAAATCCGCGAATCAACGTGCCGTTCACATCGATCAGCGGAATCCCGCGCCCACCCAGTGCCTCATACGCCTGGCGCGCATCGGCATCCTTCTCGATGTCGACCTCCTTGAACGGTATGCCCTTGCTGTCGAGAAAGCGTTTGGTCTGTTTGCAGTAGCCGCACCAGTCGGTGGCATAGAGCACGACGTTGGCTTGCGCCCGGGTCTGCGGCGAGACCATTTGCGCGGGATTGAACACCCGCTCGATCTTGCCCCAGTTCTGATAGACCACGACCACCAGCAATACCAGGGCGACTTTTTTCAGCACATTGCCGAGCATCAGTTACGCCGCTTCAACTGATCGGTCAGCGAAGTCGGCAGGCCTTTGATGATCAGGGTGCCGTTCTCTTCGTCGTACTCGATCTTCGAACCCAGCAGGTGCGCTTCGAAGCTGATCGACAGGCCTTCGGCGCGGCCGGTAAAGCGGCGGAATTGGTTGAGGGTACGTTTGTCCGCCGGGATCTCCGGCGACAGGCCATAGTCCTTGTTGCGGATGTGGTCGTAGAAGGCCTTCGGGCGTTCTTCGTCGATCAGCTCTGACAGTTCCTCAAGACCCATCGGTTCGCCGAGCTTGGCCTGGCTGCTGGCGTAGTCGACCAGCGTTTTGGTTTTCTCGCGGGCCGAGTCTTCCGGCAGGTCTTCGCTCTCGACAAAGTCGCTGAAGGCCTTGAGCAGTGTGCGCGTCTCGCCGGGGCCGTCGACGCCTTCCTGGCAGCCGATGAAGTCGCGGAAGTACTCCGAGACCTTCTTGCCATTCTTGCCCTTGATGAACGAGATGTACTGCTTGGACTGCTTGTTGTTCTGCCACTCGGAAACGTTGATCCGCGCTGCCAGATGCAATTGGCCGAGGTCGAGATGGCGCGAAGGCGTCACGTCGAGCTCGTCGGTTACCGCCACGCCTTCGCTGTGGTGCAGCAGGGCGATTGCCAGGTAGTCGGTCATGCCTTGCTGATAGTGGGCAAACAGCACATGGCCACCCACCGACAGGTTGGATTCCTCCATCAGCTTCTGCAGATGCTCGACCGCCACTTTACTGAACGCGGTGAAGTCACGGCCGCCTTCCATGTACTCCTTCAGCCAGCCGCTGAAGGGGAACGCGCCGGATTCCGGATGGAACAGGCCCCAGGCTTTGCCCTGTTTGGCGTTGTAGCTTTCGTTGAGGTCGGCGAGCATGTTTTCGATGGCTGCGGACTCGGCCAGTTCGGAGTCACGGGCATGCAGAACTGCGGGCGTGCCGTCGGGTTTTTTGTCGATCAGGTGGACGATGCAATGACGGATCGGCATGGGCTTCTCGGCTGTTGGAAGGGAGGAGGGCAGGCTCCCCCGAAAAAGCGCTCAGTGTACCCGAATCTCTATCTGAGGCTCTGTGCAGGAGCTACCGAAGCTTGCGATCTTTTGATCTTGTTTTTGAAAAAAACAAAGTCAAAAGATCGCAGCCTTCGGCAGCTCCTACAGGGGGTTGAAGGCTGAAACCGGGGCAAGGGGCCGGCCTTATGCGGTTTTTTACCGATTTAGCGCAATAAAGCTGACCAAATGGGTAGCTAGAGGCGGATATTTCCTTGTCGCTGTGCTAGTTTTGCCCGGTCTTACGCGAAGTCACTGCGTTAAGCGTGCATTCAGCATTTGTCAGGTCGAACCAAACCCTGATTTCGGCATCTATAACCCGACTCGTCGTGGTTATCGCCGAGGGTGCCAGATCCAGAAGATCGGGCTCGATGGCTGACACTGCACTCTGCAATCCATATGAATTTGATAGGGAAGGAACACTACATGGCTCTTACTAAAGACCAACTGATCGCCGACATCGCTGAAGCTATCGACGCGCCGAAAACCACCGCGCGTAACGCTCTGGACCAACTGGGCCAAATCGTTGCCGATCAGCTGGAAAACGGCGGCGAAATCACCTTGCCAGGTATCGGCAAGCTGAAAGTGACCGAGCGTCCTGCCCGCACCGGCCGTAACCCTTCGACTGGCGCTGCCATCGAAATCCCTGCCAAGAAAGTGATCAAGCTGGTTGTGGCCAAAGGCCTGACCGACGCTGTGAACAAGTAAGACGCAGCGATAAAAAAAAACCGTGCTTCGGAGTGATCCGGGGCACGGTTTTTTTGTGTCTGTGATTTGGCGACTGAACCGCAGGGCCAATGTGGGAGCGAGCCTGCTCGCGAAGGCGGCGTGTCAGTCAGCTTCAATATCGACTGACCCACCGCCTTCGCGAGCAGGCTCGCTCCCACAAGGTAATCCGCTGTGTCTTAGCGCACCCAGCGCTCACGCCGCCAGATCTGCTGCTCGGACTTGGTCTGGAAGGTCCAGGCGACAAAGCGGCTCTGCTTCTGCCCCTGCGACATCTCCACGACCTGGCTTTCCAGTACGCCGGCCTTCTTCAGTGCCGTCTCGATGGCCGGCAGGTTCGAGGCCTTCGACACCAGGGTGCTGAACCACAACACCTTGTGCTGAAAGTTCGCGCTCTCGGCAATCAACTGCGTCACGAAGCGCGCTTCACCGCCTTCACACCACAGCTCCGCCGATTGCCCGCCGAAGTTCAGCACCGGCAGCTTGCGTTTCGGGTCGGCCTTGCCCAAGGCGCGCCACTTGCGCTCGCTGCCCTTGGTCGCTTCTTCCATCGAAGCGTGGAACGGCGGGTTGCACATGGTCAGGTCGAAACGCTCGCCCGGCTCCAGCAAGCCGATGAGGATGTGCTTGCGGTTTTCCTGCTGGCGCAGCTGGATCACTTTGCTCAGATCATTGGATTGCACGATGGCTCGCGCCGCCGCCACGGCTGTCGGGTCGATCTCCGAGCCGAGGAAGTGCCAGCGATATTCGCTGTTGCCGATCAGCGGATAAACGCAGTTGGCGCCCATACCGATGTCCAGCACATTGACGATCGCGCCGCGCGGCACCTTGCCGTCGTTCATGCTCGCCAGCAGGTCGGCGAGAAAGTGCACATAGTCGGCACGCCCCGGAACCGGAGGGCACAGATAGTCCGCCGGGATATCCCAATGTTGAATACCGTAGAACGCCTTGAGCAGCGCCCGATTGAACACACGAACCGCGTCGGGGCTGGCGAAGTCGATGCTTTCCTTGCCGTACGGGTTGGTGATCACGTACTTGGCCAGTTCCGGCGTGGTCTTGATCAGTGCCGGAAAGTCGTAACGACCCTGATGGCGATTGCGCGGATGCAGGCTGGCCTTCTCGCGCGGCTCGACGGCTTTGCTCGGGGACGCGGCGTCAGGCTTCTTGCGCGCAGGTTTGGGTGTGCGGGGGGCGGTCATGGGCGTGGTCGATTCGGGTATGGCTGAAAGTGGCGGGTATTGTCCCACATCTGAAGGCAACACCGTTCAAACTGTGGGAGCGAGCCTGCTCGCGAAGGCGGTTGCACATCCGGCAGATTTGTCGGCTGACTCAGCGCTTTCGCGAGCAGGCTCGCTCCCACAGGGGGCTCGAGGTTTTGCAGGAATAAAAAAGGGAGGCCACATGGGCCTCCCTTTTCAGTGCGATTTGCCGTTACAGACTGGCAATTCGCGCATGCTGCTCGGCCAGTTTGCCCAGGGCCTGTTCGGCCTCGGCCAGTTTGGCGCGTT
>NZ_RAZO01000492.1:1299-4411 GCF_004307535.1 Pseudomonas sp. Sample_9 | reverse complement strand
TGCTGCTCGGCCAGTTTGCCCAGGGCCTGTTCGGCCTCGGCCAGTTTGGCGCGTTCCTTCTCGATGACTTCGGCCGGAGCCTTGTCGACGAAACCTGCGTTGGAAAGCTTGCCGCCAACGCGCTGAACTTCGCCCTGCAAGCGCAGGATTTCCTTGTCCAGACGCGCCAGTTCGGCGCCTTTGTCGATCAGGCCGGCCATTGGCACCAGCACTTCCATCTCGCCCACCAGTGCGGTAGCGGACAGCGGTGCTTCTTCGCCAGCGGCGAGTACGGTGATCGATTCCAGACGCGCCAGCTTCTTCAGCAGCGCTTCGTTCTCGGTCAGGCGGCGCTGGTCTTCAGCGCTGACGTTCTTCAGGAAGATCGGCAGTGGCTTGCCCGGGCCGATGTTCATCTCGCCACGAATGTTGCGCGTGCCGAGCATCAGTTCCTTGAGCCATTCGATGTCGTTTTCCGCCGCCGGATCAATGCGCTCTTCGTTGGCCACCGGCCAAGGCTGCAGCATGATCGTCTTGCCCTGAATACCGGCCAGCGGCGCGATGCGCTGCCAGATTTCTTCAGTGATGAACGGCATGAACGGATGCGCCAGACGCAGCGCCACTTCCAGCACGCGCACCAGCGTCCGGCGAGTACCGCGCTGACGTTCGACCGGCGCGTTCTCGTCCCACAGCACAGGCTTGGACAGTTCCAGATACCAGTCGCAGTACTGGTTCCAGATGAACTCGTACAGCGCTTGCGCGGCGAGGTCGAAACGGAACTGATCCAGTTGGCGGGTCACTTCGGCTTCGGTGCGTTGCAGCTGCGAGATGATCCAGCGATCTGCCAGCGACAGCTCGTAGGCTTCGCCGTTCTGGCCGCAGTCTTCGCCCTTGTCCAGAACGTAACGCGCGGCGTTCCAGATCTTGTTGCAGAAGTTGCGATAGCCTTCGACGCGACCCATGTCGAACTTGATGTCGCGACCGGTCGAGGCCAGCGAGCAGAACGTGAAGCGCAGGGCGTCGGTGCCGTAGCTTTCGATGCCATTGGCGAATTCTTCGCGGGTGGCTTTCTCGATCTTCTTCGCCAGTTTCGGTTGCATCAGGCCCGAGGTGCGCTTCTGGACCAGGGTTTCCAGGTCGATGCCGTCGATGATGTCCAGCGGGTCAAGGACGTTGCCCTTGGACTTGGACATCTTCTGGCCCTGGCCGTCGCGTACCAGACCGTGTACGTAGACAGTCTTGAACGGAACCTGCGGCGTGCCGTCTTCGTTCTTCATCAGGTGCATGGTCATCATGATCATACGGGCAACCCAGAAGAAAATGATGTCGAAACCGGTGACCAGCACGTCGGTGGAGTGGAATTTCTTCAGGAACTCGGTCTGCTCGGGCCAGCCGAGGGTCGAGAATGTCCACAGGCCGGAGCTGAACCAGGTGTCGAGGACGTCGTTGTCCTGTTGCAGCGCGACATCCGGGCCGAGGTTGTGCTTGGCACGCACTTCGGCTTCGTCGCGGCCCACGTAGACCTTGCCCGACTCGTCGTACCAGGCCGGAATCCGGTGGCCCCACCACAGCTGACGGCTGATGCACCAGTCCTGGATGTCGCGCATCCACGAGAAGTACATGTTTTCGTACTGCTTGGGCACGAACTGGATGCGACCGTCTTCAACGGCAGCAATCGCCGGCTCGGCCAGAGGCTTGGTCGATACGTACCACTGGTCGGTCAGCCACGGCTCGATGACCGTGCCGGAGCGATCGCCTTTCGGCGTTTTCAGGTTGTGATCGTTGACACTCACCAGCAGGCCGGCAGCGTCGAAAGCGGCAACGATCTGCTTGCGCGCTTCGAAACGTTCCAGGCCAGCGAACTCGGCCGGAATCTTGCCGTCGATGCTCTCGTTCAGCGTGCCGTCGAGGTTGAACACCTGGGCGGCAGGCAGCACGTTGGCGTTCTTGTCGAAGATGTTCAGCAGCGGCAGGTTGTGGCGCTTGCCCACTTCGTAGTCGTTGAAATCGTGGGCCGGGGTGATTTTCACGCAGCCGGTGCCGAATTCAGGGTCGCAATAATCGTCGGCGATGATCGGGATGCGGCGGCCAACCAGTGGCAGCTCGACGAATTTGCCGATCAGCGCTTTGTAGCGCTCGTCGTTCGGGTTCACCGCGACGGCGGAGTCGCCGAGCATGGTTTCCGGACGGGTGGTGGCAACGATCAGGAAGTCATTGCCCTCGGCGGTTTTAACGCCATCGGCCAATGGGTATTTCAGGTTCCACAGGAAGCCTTTCTCTTCGTGGTTTTCCACTTCGAGGTCGGAAATCGCCGTGTGCAGTTTGGTGTCCCAGTTGACCAGACGCTTGCCGCGATAGATCAGGCCGTCCTCATGCAGACGCACGAAGGCTTCCTTGACCGCTTCCGAGAGGCCGTCGTCCATGGTGAAGCGCTCGCGGCTCCAGTCGACGGACGAGCCGAGGCGGCGGATCTGCCGGCTGATGTTGCCGCCGGACTGATCTTTCCACTCCCAGACTTTCTCGAGAAATTTTTCCCGGCCCAGATCGTGACGATTCTGGCCCTGGGCTTCGAGTTGGCGCTCCACCAGCATCTGCGTGGCGATACCGGCGTGGTCGGTGCCCGGCTGCCACAGGGTGTCGCGACCCTGCATGCGGCGGAAACGGATCAACGCGTCCATGATCGCGTTGTTGAAGCCGTGACCCATGTGCAGGCTGCCGGTGACGTTCGGCGGCGGGATCATGATGGTGTAGGACTCGCCCGCGCCTTGCGGGGCGAAGTAGTTCTCGGACTCCCAGGTCTTGTACCAGGAAGTTTCAATGGCGTGCGGCTGGTAGGTCTTATCCATGCGCGGCGGGACCCTATTGGCATTTATTCAGGAAAAGCCGGGAAGTATAGCCGTGGGGACAGCCACAAGCCACAAGCTGCAAGCTTCAAGAGGAGCGCGGCGGATTTGCTTTGGCTTTGGCTTGCAGCTTAAAGCTTGCCGCTTGCAGCTGCAGCGAGCAGCCGCTCCATCCGCGCATCGAGGCGACGTTTGATTTCGGTTTCGATGTGCGGGGCGAAGTCGTCGATCACGTCTTGCATGATCAATTGCGCGGCGGCGCGCAGTTCGCTGTCCAGGTGCAGCAAGGC
>NZ_RAZO01000492.1:0-1199 GCF_004307535.1 Pseudomonas sp. Sample_9 | reverse complement strand
GTCATCGACCGTATCGGTCAAGAGCGGCGGTTGCAGGTTGTCATCGCCGAGCAACTGGCGGATCGATTCAAGATCGTCCAGCAGGTGTGCGGACTTCTGTTGCGGTTTCGGAGTGTCCATTGGAGTGCTCAGAGTCGCTGTAAACGGTGGTCTTGCAGAGAATAGCCCTGTTCGCGGTAGAAACGGAAACTCTCCCGCGCCGCTGCGCGGATGGCCGGATCTTCCACCACCACTTCCGCCACGCGGGCGAATTTGCTGGCGAAGGCCGGGACTTTCAGGTCGAGATTGACCAGCAGGTCCTGATGCTCACCGCAGTCGTCTCCAAGTCCCAGCACGATCAAACCGTCCGGTTCGCTGTCGGCCGGGCCGTGGGGCACGAAGCTTTCACCCTTGAATGCCCACAGACGCGCATCGAGATCGTCGCGCTGGGCCGCATCGCTGCAATGCAGGTAGATGCGGTGGCCCATGCGCCAGGCTTTCTCGGTGAGCTTGCAGGCGAAATCCAGGCGCGCTGATGGATCGGCGCTGGGCAGGATATAGAAGTCGACTTTGGTCATTGCGGTTCCAGAGCGGCAAGCGGCGTCACCCGAGAGTGACGCCACCTTTCAGCGGTTTCAGGCCTTGGCGCGATCCAGCAGGTACTGGGTCAGCAGTGGAACCGGACGGCCAGTGGCGCCCTTGTCCTTGCCGCCGCTGGTCCATGCCGTGCCGGCGATGTCCAGGTGCGCCCAGTTGAGGTTCTTGGTGAAGCGCGACAGGAAGCAGGCGGCAGTGATGGTGCCGGCCTTCGGCCCGCCAATGTTGGCGATGTCGGCGAACGGGCTGTCCAGCTGCTCTTGATACTCATCGAACAGCGGCAGTTGCCAGGCGCGGTCGTCGGCAGCCTTGCCGGCGCTGAGCAGTTGGTCGATCAGCTCGTCGTTGTTGCCCAGCAGGCCGGACGTGTGTGCGCCCAGGGCCACTACGCAAGCACCGGTCAGGGTGGCGATGTCGATCACCGCTTGTGGCTTGAAGCGCTCGGCGTAGGTCAGTGCATCGCACAGCACCAGACGGCCTTCAGCGTCGGTGTTGAGGATTTCCACAGTCTGGCCGCTCATGGTGGTAACGATGTCGCCCGGACGCGATGCATTGCCGCTCGGCATGTTTTCGGCGCAGGCGAGGATGCACACCAGATTGATCGGCAGTTTCAGCTCAAGCAC
>NZ_RAZO01000378.1:0-3327 GCF_004307535.1 Pseudomonas sp. Sample_9 | reverse complement strand
GCGCTTGGCAATACGTTCTGTAGGCGCGGCGCAAATCTCTGCATGCACACCAATCCAGGGTAGGAGCTGCCGAAGGCTGCGATCTTTTGATTTTGATTTTCAGAAACAAGATCAAAAGATCGCAGCCTTCGGCAGCTCCTACAGGCACAGGTGATTCCTGTGGGAGCGAGCCTGCTCGCGAAGAATGCGCCGCCGATCTTATTGAACGGCCTCGTCATCCTTGAACTGGTCTTTCACATATTTGATCTCGGTCCGCCCGTGCGGCGCCGGCAGGCCGTCTTCGCCGAGGTTGACGAACACCATTTTCTCGACGGTCAGGATGCTCTTGCGGGTGATCTTGTTGCGCACTTCGCAGGTCAGGGTGATCGAGGTGCGACCGAATTCGGTGGCAGTGATGCCCAGTTCGATGATGTCGCCCTGGCGCGAGGCGCTGACGAAGTTGATTTCCGAGATGTACTTGGTCACCACACGCTGGTTGCCCAGTTGCACGATGGCATAGATCGCCGCTTCTTCATCGATCCAGCGCAGCAGGCTGCCGCCGAACAGGGTGCCGTTGGGGTTGAGGTCTTCGGGTTTTACCCATTTGCGGGTGTGGAAATTCATGGGGGGCTCCTGGGTCGAGACGTTTGAGCGTTAGGGGTATTGGCCCCCAGCTTCAAGTTTTCAGCTACAAGCTGCAAGTAAAAGCGGATTGGCTTTTACTTGCCGCTTGTAGCTTGCCGCTTGCCACTAGCCGGGCGAAGACCGCTATAATCGCCACCGATTCAGAACGGCTATGCCGTTTTCCCGCCACCTGTCCGAGGGGCGCTGCAGCAGGTTCGACCTGTCAGGCTCGGATGGGGCGTTGACCGGCCTGCGCCGGACACTAAACGCACAACGGCGCCCATTCGCATACATTACGAATGGAGGCTCTTCATGAGCGCTGTCAACACGCCTGCCGATTTTACCGATTACAAAGTTGCCGACATGTCCCTGGCTGCCTGGGGCCGTCGCGAAACCATCATCGCCGAATCGGAAATGCCTGCCCTGATGGGTCTGCGCCGCAAATACGCTGCCGAGCAGCCGCTCAAGGGCGCAAAAATCCTCGGCTGCATCCACATGACCATTCAGACTGCCGTGCTGATCGAAACCCTGGTTGCCCTGGGTGCCGAAGTGCGCTGGTCGTCCTGCAACATTTTCTCCACTCAGGATCAGGCCGCTGCCGCAATCGCTGCTGCCGGTATCCCGGTGTTCGCCTGGAAAGGCGAGACTGAAGAAGAGTACGAGTGGTGCCTGGAGCAGACCATCCTCAAGGATGGCCAGCCTTGGGACGCCAACATGATCCTCGACGACGGCGGCGACCTGACCGAGCTGCTGCACAAGAAATACCCGCAAGTGCTCGATCGCGTTCATGGCGTAACCGAAGAAACCACCACTGGCGTACACCGTCTGCTGGACATGCTGGCCAAGGGCGAGCTGAAGATCCCGGCGATCAACGTCAACGACTCGGTGACCAAGTCCAAGAACGACAACAAGTACGGTTGCCGTCACAGCCTGAACGATGCGATCAAGCGCGGCACCGACCACCTGCTGTCGGGCAAGCAAGCGCTGGTCATCGGTTACGGTGACGTGGGCAAGGGCTCGGCACAGTCGCTGCGTCAGGAAGGCATGATCGTCAAAGTGTCGGAAGTCGACCCGATCTGCGCCATGCAAGCCTGCATGGACGGTTTCGAACTGGTTTCGCCGTTCATCGACGGTATCAACGACGGTTCCGAAGCGAGCATCGACAAAGCACTGCTGGGCAAGATCGACCTGATCGTGACCACCACCGGTAACGTCAATGTTTGCGACGCGAACATGCTCAAAGCCCTGAAGAAGCGCGCCGTTGTCTGCAACATCGGTCACTTCGACAACGAAATCGACACCGCTTTCATGCGCAAGAACTGGGCATGGGAAGAAGTGAAGCCACAGGTGCACAAGGTTCACCGCACCGGTGCCGGCAGCTTCGACCCACAGAACGACGACTACCTGATCCTGCTGGCCGAAGGCCGTCTGGTGAACCTGGGCAACGCCACCGGTCACCCGAGCCGCATCATGGACGGTTCGTTCGCCAACCAGGTTCTGGCACAGATCTTCCTGTTCGGCCAGAAATACGCCGACCTGTCGCCAGCGCAGAAAGCCGAGCGTCTGACCGTTGAAGTGCTGCCGAAGAAACTCGACGAAGAAGTGGCCCTGGAAATGGTTCGCGGCTTCGGCGGCGTGGTCACCCAACTGACCAAGCAACAGGCTGACTACATCGGCGTCACCGTCGAAGGCCCGTTCAAGCCGCACGCCTACCGGTACTAAGAGCAGCTGGGAGCTTCAAGCTACAAGCGGCAAGTAAGGTCAAAAGCCGAGTTTGTCGTACGTAGCTTGAGTCTCTGCCACTATTTCAAAACAGCGTCAGGCCGCAAGCTTCAAGCACAAGAGATCAGCGCACCTCCGCTGCTCTTGCAGCTTGAAGCCTGCAGCTTGCAGCTGGAGGTCCCCTCCAATGTCCCAAGACCGTCGCTACAGCTTCGAGTTTTTCCCGACCAAGACCGATGCCGGGCAAGAAAAGCTGCTTGCCACTGCCCGTCAGTTGGCCACCTACAACCCGGATTTCTTTTCCTGCACCTACGGCGCTGGCGGTTCGACCCGTGATCGCACGCTCAACACCGTGCTGCAGCTGGAAAGCGAAGTCAAAGTTCCCGCCGCTCCGCACCTGTCGTGCGTTGGTGACAGCAAGGACGACCTGCGCGGCCTGCTGAACGAATACAAGGCTGCCGGCATCAAGCGCATCGTTGCCCTGCGTGGCGACCTGCCGTCCGGCATGGGCATGACCAGCGGTGAGCTGCGTCACGCCAACGAGCTGGTGGAATTCATTCGTGAGGAAACCGCTGATCATTTCCACATCGAAGTCGCCGCTTACCCGGAGATGCATCCGCAAGCGCGCAACTACGAAGACGATCTCGCCAACTTCGTGCGCAAGGCCAAGGCCGGTGCCGACAGCGCGATCACCCAGTACTTCTTCAACGCCGACAGCTACTTCTACTTCGTCGACCGTTTGCAGGCGCTGGGCGTGGATCTGCCGATCGTGCCGGGGATCATGCCGATCACCAACTACAGCAAACTCGCGCGCTTCTCCGACGCCTGCGGTGCGGAAATCCCGCGCTGGATCCGCAAGCAACTGGAAGCCTACGGTGATGACACGCAAAGCATTCAAAGCTTTGGCGAACAAGTCGTCAGCGAAATGTGCGAACGCCTGCTGCAGGGCGGCGCACCGGGGCTGCACTTCTACTCGATGAACCAGGCCGAACCTAGCCTGGC
>NZ_RAZO01000499.1:0-3327 GCF_004307535.1 Pseudomonas sp. Sample_9 | reverse complement strand
ATGCCCTTGTCGCACGCGCCATCCGATGAATACGACTCGCTGCTGCCGATGACCTGGTGATTGGCCGCCTTGAGGTTGAAGTACGGGTGGCCGTCCTTGGTCGATTTTTTCTCGTAGCGCTCGTCATGCGGGCTGTTGGCCTGCACCGAGGCAATGCCACCGTCGGCACCGGCGCGGGTGCTGTAGAGCTCGCTGGTCAGAATCGTTTCGGCGTTCGCTGCTTTCAACACGAACCTGAATTGGCCGTTGCTGCTTTTGCTCACTTCGTACCATCCGGACATGTCTGTTTCTCCTCGGGCGATTGAGAGATTTCGCGCTTCAGAGTAAAGACCAGCGTCTGCGATCTGTCGCCTGCCCCGACTACAAGGTGATTTTCGTACCGAGCAGACCGAGGAAACCGGCCAGCCATTTAGGATGCGCCGGCCACGCCGGAGCGGTGGCCAGATTGCCCTGAACATGGCCGTCGGTCACCGCAATGTCGATGTAGGTGCCGCCCGCCAGACGTACTTCCGGGGCGCAGGCCGGATACGCGCTACACTCACGCCCCTCGAGCACACCCGCCGCCGCGAGCAATTGCGCGCCATGGCAGACCGCTGCGATGGGCTTGCCGGCGTTGTCGAACGCGCGCACCAGTTCGAGCACTTTGTCGTTCAGCCGCAGGTATTCCGGCGCACGACCGCCGGGAATCAGCAGCGCGTCGTAATCGGCTTCGCTGGCCTTGGCGAAATCGAAATTGAGGGCGAACAAGTGACCGGGTTTTTCGCTGTAAGTCTGATCACCTTCAAAATCATGAATCGCCGTGCGCACGGTGCTGCCGGCGGGCTTGTCCGGGCACACGGCGTGGACCGTGTGACCGACCATCTGCAGGGCCTGGAACGGCACCATCACTTCGTAGTCTTCGACGTAATCGCCGACCAGCATCAGGATCTTTTTCGCGGCCATGGGAAAACTCCTCGGGGAAAGGTCTGGGGAGTATTCAAGGTAGACCCAAATTGAGCTGCAAGCTGCAAGCTGCAAGCTGCAAGCTGCAAGCTGCAAGAAAAAGCAGGATCACCCAAATCAGGCACACCAGCGTCATGCTTCAACTTGCAGCTTGCCGCTTGAAGCTTGCAGCTGCCTGTTAAGGCATATAGCCGTCAGCGCGCAGCAGTGTTTCCAGGCAATGGTCGCTGATGTGGTAGAACGCTTTCAGCTCTTCGATCTTTGCCAGCAACTGCGTCGGATCGACCGGCTCGGCGCGTTTCACCGCGAGAATCATCTTGTTCTTGTTGGTGTGTTCCAGCGAGATGAACTCGAACACCTTGGTCTCGTAACCACAGGCTTCGAGGAACAACGCGCGCAAGCTGTCGGTGACCATTTCCGCTTGTTGGCCGAGGTGCAAGCCGTATTGCAGCATCGGTTTGAGCAGCGCCGGGCTCTGGATCTGCAGGCGGATCTGTTTATGGCAGCACGGCGAGCACATGATGATCGACGCGCCCGAGCGGATGCCGGTGTGAATCGCGTAATCAGTGGCGATGTCGCACGCGTGCAGGGCGATCATCACGTCCAGCTCGCTCGGCGCCACCGTACGCACGTCACCGCACTTGAACACCAGCCCCCGATGCTCGAGCTTGGCCGCTGCGGCGTTGCACAGGTTGACCATTTCTTCGCGCAGCTCGACGCCGGTGACTTCGCCCTCGGCCTTGAGTGTATTGCGCAGGTAGTCGTGAATGGCGAACGTCAGGTAGCCCTTGCCCGAACCGAAATCGGCGACCCGCACCGGTTTGTCCAGCGCCAGCGGCGACGAGGTCAGGGCATGGCTGAACACTTCGATGAACTTGTTGATCTGCTTCCACTTGCGCGACATCGCCGGGATCAGCTCGTGCTGCGCATTGGTCACGCCCAGATCCTTGAGGAACGGGCGACTTAATTCGAGGAAGCGGTTTTTCTCGCGGTTGTGCTCGGCGGACGGCGCTTCACGCAATTGCTGAGGCTTGCTCTTGAACAGCGAACTCTTGCCCTTTTTGCTGTATTCCAGCTGCGCTTCGTCGGTCAACGCCAGTAAATGAGCATTTTTGAACGAGGTCGGCAGCAGACCGGCAATCAGCGCCACGCCTTCGCTCAGCGGCAGGTTCTTGGTGATGTCGCGGGTCTTGTAGCGATAAACGAATGACAGGCACGGCTGCGCCTTGACCGTCACCGGTTTGATGATGACCCGCTGCAGATCCGCCTCTTCACCGACGTATTTGGCCAATACCAGTTTGATGAAACCGCTGTCGTCGAGGCTGTTTTGCAGCAGCTCGATGAACTGGGCGTGGTGATCGGCGGCCTGTTTGGCGGACGGCGCGGAAGAAGCGGAAACGGACATGGACAAGCGGCCTCGGACGGGCGGAATCAGGAATGGCGGGTATTTTAGGGGGGATGGGGGTTGAGGACACCCTCTTATTTACCCAACGGTTCAGAAGCCCCTCACCCCAGCCCTCTCCCGGAGGGAGAGGGGGCCGATCGCGCTGTTCTCCAGAACTACGCCGACCTGAAAAAACGAGCCGAACTCAGGTTCTCAATCCATAGTCGACTCGGACGTTCAGGTCGGTGTCGAGCAAAAGACACCTCGGTCGGCTCCCTCTCCCTCCGGGAGAGGGCTGGGGTGAGGGTCTGGGGCTCAAGTGAAAAGCCATATCAGCCCAACACCACCAACCGATTCGGCAACTCGTTCCTCACCTGCGTCACCGGCACATGCACCTTCAACAACTCGCCACACGCCTCCACGCACGTGACAAACCCTTCAAGCGTGCGGCCTTCGCGGACCTGTTCGGTAAACGCCGCGACAATCGCGTCCCAGTTGCTGTTATCCAGCCGTTTGGAAATCCCCTCGTCCACCAGAATCTCCACATAGCGCTCAGCCTCGCAGACAAAAATCAGCATGCCGGTGCTGCCCACGGTGTGGTGCAGGTTCTGTTCGAGAAACTGCCGCCGCGCCAGGTTGGAGGCGCGCCAGTGACGCACGCGGCGCGGCACCAGATGGGTGGTGATTTTCGGCAGACGAAACAGCAGGCAGAGGACAATGAACATGCCCCATTGCACCAGCAGCAGGCTGCGCAGGGTCAGCCAGCCGGTGAGGTAGTGGACGATGCCCGGCAACACCAGCGCCAGCAGACTGGCCCAGAGCAGCGGGATGTACGCGTAATCGTCGGCGCGGGCAGCGAGCACCGTGACCAGTTCGGCGTCGGTGTCGCGTTCGACCCGGGCGATGGCCTCGGCGACTTTGCGTTGTTCGTGTTCAGTCAGTAATGCCATGTCGAAAAGTGCCTGCTCATTATTCTTTTGATCTCACCAGCCGCCGGACGA
>NZ_RAZO01000104.1:0-3355 GCF_004307535.1 Pseudomonas sp. Sample_9 | reverse complement strand
GTGGATGAACTGGCCCACAGCAACGCCCCCGGCAGTCGTCACGCCAAGCGCTGGCAAGACATTCAGGAACTGCTCGCCGCCGGCATCGACGTGTTCACCACGGTCAACGTCCAGCACCTGGAAAGCCTGAATGATCAGGTGCGCGGCATCACTGGCGTGCAGGTGCGCGAAACCCTGCCGGACTGGGTGTTGCAGGAAGCTTTCGAGCTGCTGCTGATCGACTTGCCGCCGCGTGAATTGCTTGAGCGTCTGCGCGAAGGCAAGGTCTACGTGCCGGAACAGGCCCGCGCTGCGATCGACGCTTTTTTCACCCAGACCAATCTCACCGCCCTGCGCGAACTGGCGATGCAGACCGCCGCCGCGCAGGTCGACAACGATCTCGCCCAAGGCTATCGCCAACTCGGCCAGGCCGCGCCGGCGGTGCGCGGGCGTTTGTTGGTCGGCATCGATGGCGATGCGCAGGCCGAGCGGCTGGTGCGTCACGCCAGCCGCGTCGCCCAGCGCCGGCATCTGCCGTGGAGCCTGGTGCATGTCGACAACGGCAGCGCCCGTGATGAGCAATCGCGGTTGCGCCTGCAAAGCGCCCAGCAACTGGCCGAACGCCTCGGTGGTGAAGTGGTGCTGTTGCGTGCCGGCGAGGTGGCGAAGACCCTGATCCAACACGCCGCCGAGCGCCGCGCCAGTCTGTTGCTGGTCGGCCAGTCGCGGCCACGCTTGCGCCGTCGCCTGTTCGGCGGTGGTCTGGCGGCGCGCCTGCTGCGTCAGGCTCACGGTCTGGAAATCAACGTGCTCGACAGTGACCACGAACAGCATCAACCGCGCCCGCGCAATCCAGTGACGCTGGTGTGGTTCGACTACGCGCTGGCGCTGGTCGCGACGTTGTTGGCCAGCGCGTTGGCCTGGGCGGTGTCGAGCGTGTTGCCGCTGCCGAACATCTCGCTGGTGTTTCTCGCGGCGGTGTTGCTGGTGGCGGTGCGCAGCAGCCTCGGCCCGGCGCTGGCCTGTGCGGCGCTGTCGTTTCTCACCTACGATTTCCTGTTCATTCCACCGAATTTCTCGTTCAGCATTCAACGCGAAGAAGACGTGCTGACGCTGCTGTTCTTCCTGTTGATGGCGGCGCTCACCGGCAACCTCGCGGCGCGTCAGCGGCGGCAGTTGCAGGCTTTGCGCGATACCCAGGAAGAGACCAGCGAACTGCTCGACCTGTCGCGCAAACTCACCGCCGCGACTGATCGCCAAGCCGTGGTCAGCGCCGCCGCGCAGCACCTCGAAGGCTGGAGCGATGTGCAATTGTGCCTGCTCAACCGCGACGGGCAGGGCGGCTGGAAAGTCGAAACCGGCGGGCCACTGCAATTCACCGAGGCCGAACGTGCCGCTGCCGATTGGGCCTGGCAACACGATCAACCGGCGGGCAAGGGCACCGGCACGTTGCCGCTGGGGCGTTGGTGGTGGTGGCCGTTGTCGGTCGAGGACGGGCCACTGGCATTGCTCGGTGTTTGCGCCAAGGAAGGCCAGAGCTTGAGCGGTCAGCGCCGACGTTTGCTCACCGCGCTGAGCCAGCCGCTGGCGCAAGCCCTGGCCCGCGCGCAATTGGCCGATGACCTCGAAGCGGCGCGTCTGCACGGCGAAACCGAACAGTTGCGCAGCGCCTTGCTGGCTTCGGTGTCCCACGATTTGCGCACGCCGCTGACGGCCATGCGCGGCAGCATCGACAGCCTGTTGGCCCTCGGCGAAGCGATTCCGCTGGAGGATCGCCGCGAGCTGCTCGAAGGCACCCGCGACGAAGCCGAACGCCTCGACCGCTACATTCAGAACCTGCTCGACATGACTCGCCTCGGCCACGGCGCCTTGAAGCTGGCGCGGGACTGGGTATCGCCGGCCGATATCGTCGGCAGTTCGCTCAATCGCCTGCGCGCCGTGCTGGCGCCGCTGCAGGTCAGCACCGAAGTGCCGGCCGAGCTGCCGTTGCTCTATGTGCACGCGGCGTTGATCGAGCAGGCGCTGGTTAACGTGCTGGAAAACGCCGCGCGATTTTCGCCCAGCCACGGTCGCCTGCAATTGCGTGCCGGCGCCGATGAGCAGGAGATTTTCTTTGCGGTCAGCGATGAAGGCCCGGGGATTCCCGAAGAGGACCGAGCGAAGATTTTCGACATGTTCTACACCGCCGCGCGCGGTGATCGCGGCGGGCAGGGCACGGGGTTGGGCCTGGCGATCTGTCAGGGCATGGTCGGCGCACACGGCGGGCGTATTTCCGTGGCTGACGGCATCGACGGGCGCGGCACCTGCATTACCTTGCACTTGCCGTTGCAGGCGCAGCCGGGGATGGACGGTGAAGCTTGAAGTCGACTGCGCTACTCTCTTGCCACTCTTTTGTGTTGATGTGAATTCATGAGCCAGACCGCGACCATTTTGGTCATCGACGACGAACCGCAGATCCGCAAATTCCTGCGCATCAGCCTCGCTTCACAAGGCTACAAAGTGCTCGAAGCGGGCACCGGCGCTGAAGGCCTGGCGCAAGCCGCGCTGAGCAAACCGGACCTGGTGGTGCTCGACCTCGGCCTGCCGGACATGGACGGTCAGCAGGTGCTGCGCGAGTTGCGCGAGTGGGCGAGCACGCCAGTGCTGGTGTTGTCGGTGCGTGCCAGTGAAGGGCAGAAGGTCGAAGCGCTGGATGGTGGCGCCAATGACTACGTGACCAAACCGTTCGGCATTCAGGAATTTCTCGCCCGGGTCCGCGCATTGTTGCGCCAGGCTCCGGCGGGGGAGGCGCAGCCGGCGGCGCTGAGTTTCGGCCCGTTGACCGTGGATCTGGCCTATCGGCGGGTGCTGCTTGACGGCGCCGAAGTCGCCCTGACCCGCAAGGAATACGCGGTGCTCGCGCAACTGGCGCGGCATCCGGGGCGGGTAATCACCCAGCAGCAATTGCTCAAGGATATCTGGGGGCCGACGCACACCGAGGACAGTCATTACCTGCGCATCGTGGTCGGACATCTGCGGCAGAAACTGGCGGATGACCCGACCCGGCCACGGTTTATCGTGACTGAGGCGGGGGTTGGGTATCGGTTGTTGAGTGAGAACAGCCTGTAGCTTTGTAGTGGCCGATCCGGCGCCTTCGCGAGCAAGCTCGCTCCCACATTTGGAATGCATTCCCCTGTGGGAGCGAGCTTGCTCGCGAAGGGGCCAGAATAAACACTGAAGGACTTTCAGGATTTCAACCCTGCTCCTGCTCATACCGATCCAGCGTATCACTGGCAATCTGTCTGCCCAGCGCAATCAACTCCGGCGCTTTGTAGAACTCGAAAAACCGGCACACCCGCTTCGGCACGTTGATCAGGATATCCGGCGGATACCCGGC
>NZ_RAZO01000023.1:0-3355 GCF_004307535.1 Pseudomonas sp. Sample_9 | reverse complement strand
CTCGGCGATCGATTCGCGGATGTCGTCCAGCGCCAGGTGGGTGCTGCCCTTCTTGAAGCTGTCGCGCACGTCCGGCGCCCAGCGCGCGGCCAGCTCCTTGAGCGTGGAGACGTCGAGGTTGCGATAGTGGAAGTAGCTTTCCAGCGCCTTCATGTGGGTATAAAGGAAGCGGCGGTCCTGGCAGATGCTGTTGCCGCAGATCGGCGATTTGCCCTTCGGCACCCACTTTTCCAGGAAGGCGATGGTCTCAGCTTCTGCCTCAGCCATGCTGATGCGGCTGTCGCGTACACGCTGGGTCAGGCCGGAATTGCCGTGGGTGCGGGTGTTCCACTCGTCCATGCGCGCGAGCACTTCGTCGCTGTGATGGATGGCGATCACCGGGCCTTCGGCCAATGTATTCAGCTCACTGTCGGTGACGATGGTGGCCATTTCGATGATGACGTCGTTGTCCGGGTCCAGACCGGTCATTTCCAGGTCGATCCAGATCAGGTTCTGCGGGTTTTGCATATTCGGGCTCCTAGGCAATGCTGCGCAGTTTAGCCTAGGCCGGTGGCCGGGCGTGCTAAACTCGCGGCCGTTTTACCTAATCGCTGCATTCTTCAGACGGAACACCCATGGCCAAACGCCAACTCAATCGTCGTCAAAACTGGCGCATCGAAAAGATCCAGGGCGAGCGCGCCGCACGCGCCGCCAAACGCGAGTCCTCGGCGGTCGAGGCCCTCGAGGGCGGCGACCTTGGCCCTGAGCAGCACGGCCTGGTGATCGCCCACTTCGGCGTGCAGGTCGAAGTCGAAGCCGTTGACGGCGAACTCGCCGGCCAAGTGTTCCGCTGCCACTTGCGCGCCAACCTGCCAGCGCTGGTCACCGGCGACAAAGTGGTCTGGCGCGCTGGCAACCAAGGCATTGGCGTGATCGTCGCGCAACTGCCGCGCAGCACCGAACTGTGCCGCCCCGACAGTCGTGGCCAGCTCAAGCCGGTTGCCGCCAACGTCGACATGATCGTCATCGTTTTCGCGCCGCTGCCCGAGCCTCACGCCAACCTGATCGACCGCTATCTGGTCGCCGCCGAACATGCCGGCATCCGCCCGCTTCTGCTGCTGAACAAATTCGACCTGATCGACGAGCAGAACGCCCCGGCGCTGAACGCGTTGCTGGCGGTGTATCGCACGCTGGGTTATCCGGTGCTGGAAGTCTCGGCGCACCACGGCGACGGCATGGAGCAACTGCAAAAGCAGCTCGACGGGCGCATCAGCGTATTCGTTGGTCAGTCCGGCGTCGGCAAGTCGTCGCTGGTCAACAGCCTGCTGCCGGAAGTCGAAACCCGCGTCGGGCCGTTGTCCGAGCTATCCGGTCAGGGCACGCACACCACCACCACCGCGCGCCTGTTCCACTTCCCTGGCGGCGGCGAACTGATCGACTCCCCGGGCATCCGCGAATTCGGTCTGGGCCATGTCAGCCGCGCCGACGTCGAAGCCGGTTTCATCGAGTTCGACGACCTGCTTGGCACCTGCCGTTTCCGTGACTGCAAGCACGATCGCGAACCGGGTTGTGCGCTGCTCAAGGCACTCGAAGACGGACGCATCCAGCAGCAGCGGATGAACAGCTATCGCTCGATCATCGCCAGCCTGCCTGAAAACGGCTATTAAACAGTCACGCCGGCGGCCCTGCACTATGGGCCGTTGGCTGTCGTACTGCATCTGACTCACGCCTCTCGCTGTTAAACATCAGTCTCTTCTGTAGGCTTTTGCGCACCTGCTCGCAGGACCTTTCTGTTTTGCCACGCAGACCTTGTAGGTCTGCGCCAGCGGCCTACATTCGCTTCCTCCTTCGCTTACCGCGATCTCAGAGGAATCCAATGCAAAGCTGTCATTCATTCATCAGCCATTCGTCTCGCTGCGCCCACTTGCGTTATCCCCACAGAATCGTCAGCGCGTTCAGCCTGCTCACGGTGGTGTAACCATGCGCAAGGCACTGTTCATCGGCATCAACGATTACACGCATATTGGCGGGCTCAGCGGCTGTTGCAACGACGCCATGGCCATGGCCTCGGTACTGAAAACCAACGCCAATGGCGACCCCAACTTCAAGAATCTGATACTGACGTCCGCCGAGGATTACCTGAGCCGGCAAAAACTCGAAGACCAGATCCGCGAGTTGTTTTCCGGCGACTGCAACGTCGCTCTGCTGTATTTCGCCGGTCATGGCGGTTTCGACGCCGACACTGACGAAGGCATGCTGATCCCGCAGGATTACCGCAATGCCAAGGACGGCATCCGCATCAGCGACATTCTCAACTGGGCGGACAAAGCCACGCGGATCAAAAACAAAATGATCATCCTCGACTGCTGCGAAAGCGGTTCAGCCGGAGAAGTGCGCGCCCTGCGCAGCGAGAGCAGCATGGTCAGCGAAGGCATGACCATCCTCACCGCCTGCAAAAAAGCCGAGCCGGCACTGGAGGGCGCGCAGCACGGCGTGTTCACCGGCCTGCTGCTGCAAGCGCTGCATGGCGGCGCGGCGAATATCCTCGGCAAAATCACCCCCGGCAGCCTGTACTCCTTCGTCGACAACGCGCTCGGCCCGTGGGAGCAGCGTCCGGTATTCAAGACCAATGTGTCGCAGTTCATTTCCCTGCGCGAAGTCTCGCCGCTGATTCCCAAGGAGATCCTGCGCAAATTGCCGGACTGGTTCGCCGAAGCCGAATCGGTCTTCCCGCTCGACCCCAGCTACGAACCCACCGAAATGGCGTTCATACCGGAGCACGGCGAGATCTTCGCCCAATTGCAAAAGTGCAACCGCCACAGCCTGATCGAACCGGTCGACGCCGAGCACATGTACTACGCCGCCATTCACTCCACCGGCTGCCGCCTGACGGCACTCGGTGCCTATTACCGCGAACTCGCCCTCAAAGGACATTTCTGATGCCAGTCTTTATCAGCTACCGCCATGTGGATCGCACTCATGCGATCGCCATCAACACCCGTCTGACCCAAGCGAAGATCAGGACTTACCTCGACGTGCTGGATCCGGAATCGCAGACCACCGACGACATCACCGGGGTCATTACCCGCAACATCACCGAGTGCACGCATCTGCTGGCGGTGGTATCGGAGAAGACTGCACTGTCGTGGTGGGTGCCGTTCGAGATTGGCGAGGCGACGATCAGCAACCGGCGGATCTGTACGTTCAAGACCGGGCCGGCACAACTGCCGATCTATCTGGACAAGTGGCCGAAGCTGAGCACGGCCAGCGACCTGGATTTCTTTATCGATGCGTATCGGGATGAGGTGTCGAACAAGCGGTCGATGGCGCTGGATTCGATCAGCGAATCGGTGAAAGGGGCGTACAAGCGCGATGC
>NZ_RAZO01000205.1:0-3365 GCF_004307535.1 Pseudomonas sp. Sample_9 | reverse complement strand
GCGGCGCCGCGACCGGCAACAGACACAAGGCCACGACGACGTTCTGGCACAACGCTGCCTGCACCGCCGGGATGCGTCCGGAGCTGGCGCGGTTGGTCAGCGACAGAAGAGAAAACAGCAGGCCGGACAATACCGCCCAGAGCAGGCCGACGGTGGCGCCGCTGGCCAGATCGAACGCCGGGGTTACCAGCACCAGACCGACGCTGACCAATACCACCAGGAGAATTTCATTGGCGCGGATGCGTTCGCGGAAGATCAGCCCTTCGAGAATAACCGTGAACGCCGGGAAACTGGCGAAGCCCAAGGTGGCAATGGCTACCCCGGCGATCTTCACCGAAACAAAAAAACTCACCCAGTGCCCGGCCAGCAACACACCACTCAGCGCCAGGCGTCGCCAGTCCACTGCTTGCAGCTTTTGCCAGCCGCTCTGGCTGGCGAATCGAGCGAAGAAGGCCAGGGCAAGCACGGCGAAAGCAGCGCGGCCGAACACGATGACCGCCGGCGATGCGGCAGCGAGTTTGCCGAACACACCGGTCAGGCCGAACATCAAAGCGCCGATATGCAGGGCGCCGAGGGCGGTACGCGGAGTCATTGCAATCCTTAATCCAGACACAGTTTTGATCGTTCCCACGCAGGAGCGTGGGAACGCTCATCAAAAGAGCGCCAGTCTAAAGCGCTGTCGCCGTCGCGTCTGTCATCCGATTCCTCAATTTTTCAACGATGTGCGCTGTCATACGACTGACTCGCGCCTGTCACGGGCGATTAACGGCGCGCGCGCAAGCTGGCGAAAACATCGCAGAGGGTTGCCCATGACCAGCGCCGAGCTCGCCCGACCCAGTCGCAAACAACGGGTGCGAACCCTGTGGATCTCCGATGTGCACTTGGGCACGCGGGACTGTCAGGCCGAGCACCTGTCGCAATTTCTCAAGGGCTACCACGCCGACAAGGTCTATCTGGTCGGTGACATCATCGACGGCTGGAAACTGCGCAGCGGCATGTACTGGCCGCAAGCCCACACCAACGTCATCCGCCGATTGCTGACCATGAGCAAGCGCGGCACCGAAGTAATCTACGTCACCGGCAACCATGACGAATTCCTGCGGCGCTATTCGAAACTGATTCTGGGCAATATCCAGTTGGTCGACGAAGCTGTGCATGTCACTGCCGATGGCCGGCATTTGCTGGTGATTCACGGCGACCAGTTCGACGTGATCACCCGTTATCACCGCTGGCTGGCCTTTCTTGGCGACTCCGCCTACGAATTCACCCTGACCCTCAACCGCTGGCTCAATCACTGGCGCGCCCGTTATGGCTACGGTTACTGGTCGCTGTCGGCCTACCTGAAACACAAGGTCAAGACAGCGGTGAGTTTCATCAGCGACTTTGAAGAAGCCATCGCCCACGAATGCGTGAAGCGCGAACTGCATGGCGTGGTTTGCGGGCATATCCACCATGCCGAGATTCGCAAGGTGGGGGAGGTGGACTACCTCAACTGCGGCGACTGGGTCGAGTCGTGCACGGCGCTGATCGAGCATTGGGACGGCACGATCGAGCTGTATCGATTGGCGGATGCGCAGGCGCGGGAGGCGGAGCTCAAGGCTGCCAAAGTCGCCGAAATCGCCTGAGCGAAAAAGTACCCTGTGGGAGCGAGCCTGCTCGCGAAGGCGTAGCGTCAGACGAAACTTCTGTGCCTGATACCGCGCTTTCGCGAGCAGGCTCGCTCCCACATGTGTTCTCAGGCCGGGCTGTGTTCTTGCATCGCAGCCTTGTAAATCGAGTTCTTCGGTTGCGCAAACAGCCTTTCCATCATCGGCTCGAAGAAACTCAGCGGCAGCGTGTCATACGCCGGATCAAACGCCGCCGCGTCGTACTTGGCGCAAAATTCGGCAGTGGCGTGGAACTGCGGATGGTCCTTGAATTGCTCGCGCAAATGCCGATCCATGCCCAGATGATGAAAGAAGTAATAGCCCTGAAAGATTCCGTGCTTCTCCACCATCCACAGATTCTCCGCACTCACGAACGGCTTGAGAATCGCCGCGGCGATATCCGGATGATTGTACGAACCGAGGGTGTCGCCAATGTCGTGCAACAGCGCGCAGACCACGTATTCCTCGTCACGCCCGTCGCGAAAGGCGCGGGTCGCGGTTTGCAACGAGTGGGTCAGGCGATCCACGGGGAAACCGCCGAAGTCGCCCTCAAGCAGCTTCAGATGCGCGAGGATCCGCGATGGCAGTTGTCTGGCATAGGCACTGAAATCAGCGGCGATGATCGCCCAGTCTTTCTCGGTGCCGTCCTTCATATGGGTGAAGCGAGCATGGGCATTCATGGGCAGACCCTCATTCAGAACGCCACGCGACCGAGAATCATGTCGCGGTACATGACGAAATCGCCGAGCAGGCTGTACAGCGGATGCTGAAACGTCGCCGGGCGGTTTTTTTCGAAAAAGAAGTGGCCGATCCAGGCAAAGCTGTAACCCGCCAGAGGCAGGGCCAGCAACAGCAGCCAGGCGCTTTTGGCGATGCTGAGCGCGAGAATGAAGATGACCAGAGACGTGCCGATGAAATGCAGACGACGGCAGGTACTGTTGCTGTGCTCGGCGAGGTAATACGGGTAGAACTCGGCGAAGCTGTTGAACTGCTTGATATTTTCCACGACCGCGCTCTCTGTGGTGATTGTTCTGGCGACAAGTTGTGCGTCGGGCAGCTTATTTGAGTCTAGAGTGATCATTGGCGTGGGCCAGTGACAATCGGCGCCACTTTAGTATCCTTCGCAAATAGGGCGGTTATCTGCAGCCCGTCATGTAAAAGAATAACAACCATGAGCGAACGAACGACTTCTGCAAGCTGGGCGATGGGGATTGTCAAAGCACTGGAGATGGACGGCCTGGATTGCCGGGTTCTGTTCAAGCAACTGGGGCTGGACTTCAGTGCCCTCGAAGATCCGGATGCGCGTTTCCCGCAGGATTCCATGACCCGGCTCTGGCAGCGCGCGGTCGAGGTGTCCGGCAACCCGGCGATCGGCCTGAACATGGGCAAAGTGGTGCGCCCGGCCTCGTTTCATGTCGCCGGCTACGCGCTGATGTCGAGCAATACCCTGGCTGAAGGTTTCCAGCGTCTGGTGCGCTATCAACGCATCATTGCCGAAAGCGCCGACTTGAGCTTTCGCTTGCTCGATGAAGGTTATGCGCTGATTCTCACCGTGCACGGCGATCACCTGCCGCCGACCCGGCAGAGCGCCGAAGCGTCACTGGCCTGCGCGTTGGCGCTGTGCGGCTGGCTGACCGGGCGCCCGCTGCACCCGGTCAAAGTGTTGGTTCAGGGCGATCAGCCGACAAACCTGCAACCCTATAAAGAAGCCTTTCACGC
>NZ_RAZO01000468.1:0-37636 GCF_004307535.1 Pseudomonas sp. Sample_9 | reverse complement strand
TCTCCAGCAAGCGCTCGGCCTGGCGCACGGCTTTTTCCACGCGACTGTCGCCGAAGTGCAGGGTATTGAGGCTGATCGCGCTGGCTGGCGCAGGCTTGTCCTCGGCGACAAATACCCGCGCCTGCACCGGCGTCTGTTTCGGCCGTTTCAGCAAGCACTGGAAGCGGTTGCGCCCCGAAGTCTGCAAGGCAAACGGCAAGCCCTCGGGTTGATTGATCAACTCCAGCAATGACACTTTGAACAGGCTTTCGACACTCACCCGCGACAGACGCACACCGAGCAGATTGTCGGCGCGGCGATTGGCCGAGAGCACTTGGCCGCTCTCATCGAAGATCAACAACCCGGCCCACTGGCTGTCGAGGTTGTTCAACCCGGTGTTGAAGGTCAGTTGAAAATGCTGGCCGTGGAACAGGTTGAGGATCAGCCGGTTCTCCACGGTCTGGCTCATCATCTTGACCATGCCCAGGGTGTGCGAGGGCGGCAGGTAGCTGTCGCTGGACACATCCAGCACGGCGATGACCTTGCGCTCGGCGTCGAAAATCGGCGCGGCGGAGCCGGTCATGAAGCGGTTGGCCTTGAGAAAGTGTTCGTCGTGTTCGATGTGCACCGCCTGCTCACAGGCCAGTGCGGTGCCGATCGCGTTGGTGCCGCTGCTGCGCTCCATCCAGCTCGCCCCGGCCTGAAAGCCCCGGGCCAGATTCGGCTCGATAAAGCGCTGCGTGCCCCACGAGGTCAGCACCTGGCCCTGATTGTCGGCGAGCATGATCAGGCAGTTCGAGTTGCTGAGGATGTTTTCGTAGTAGGGCAGCACTTCCTGATGCGTGGTCTGCACCAGCGAATGATGGCTGTCGAGCAACCGCGCAATGCCGGCGGCGGGCAGTTGATCGAAAGCCGGGGCGCTCTGATGGTCGAGACCGAACGCGCGGCAACGTTGCCAGGAGGTCTGGACGATCGCGTCGTGGGACAGCGGCGAAGCAGGTGCGGCCATGGGGCGAGCCTCTGAGTGCAGCGATTTTATTATTGTTATGAACCCGATCTTCAAAACTACACAAATCCCCCTGTGGGAGCGAGCCTGCTCGCGAAAGCTTCGGTTCAGTCAATGGATTCATTGAATGACACACCGCTTTCGCGAGCAGGCTCGCTCCCACAGGGGATCTCTATCGCATTCAAGGTCGGCAAAAGCGTGCATAGAGTGTTGTTCACTATTGTTCATTGTCAATCACCCCGACTGTTCAAAAGTGTTCAGCTGTGAACGCCGCTTGCCCCCGGAAACACTGCTTCTCAAGACAAATCAACCACTTGCCATTTCTGGCACGAATGTCGCTCTGTTGCTCCGGTCGCTTGACTCCAAAAATAACAAAGGCCGAGCCATGTCACTCACCCTGGAGCACGTCAGTCGTACCGTCGAGGGCCAGATCTGGATCGACGATGCGTGCCTGAAATTCGAACCCGGATCCTTCAACGTTCTGCTCGGGCGCACCCTGTCCGGCAAGACCAGCCTCATGCGTCTGATGGCCGGCCTCGACAAGCCCGACAACGGCCGCGTGCTGATGAACGGCGTCGATGTCACCCAGCGCCCGGTGCGGCTGCGCAACGTGTCGATGGTCTATCAGCAGTTCATCAATTACCCGACCATGACCGTGTTCGAAAACATCGCCTCGCCACTGCGTCAGGCCGGCATCTCGAAAGAGATCATCCACAGCAAGGTGCAGGAAACCGCACGCATGCTGCGCATCGAGAAGTTCTTGCAGCGTTATCCGCTGGAGCTCTCCGGTGGGCAGCAGCAGCGCACGGCCATGGCCCGCGCGCTGGTCAAGGATGCTGAACTGATCCTCTTCGACGAGCCGCTGGTCAACCTCGACTACAAGCTGCGCGAAGAGCTGCGTCAGGAAATGCGCGAGCTGTTCAAGGCCCGCCACACCATCGCCATCTACGCCACCACCGAACCCAACGAAGCGCTGGCCCTCGGCGGCACCACCACCATCCTGCACGAAGGCCGGGTGATCCAGAGCGGGCCGTCGACCGAGGTCTATCACCAGCCGCAAACCGTGTTGGCGGCGGAATTGTTCTCCGAACCACCGATCAACCTGATGCCCGGACGCATCGCCGGCAACGAAGTCAGCTTCGCCAATTTTGTGCACTTCCCGTTGAACGTCGATCTGCGCCCGGTAGGCGAGGGCGAGTTCCGCTTCGGCGTGCGCCCCAGCCATATCTCGCTGGTGCCGAGCAACGATGACGACCTCGAACTGGCGGTGACCGTCGAGGTCGCCGAAATCAGCGGTTCGGAAACCTTCCTGCATGTGCGCAACGAGCATTTCCTGCTGGTGCTGCACTTGCCGGGGGTTCACGAATACGACGTCGATGCGCCGATCCGCATCTATATCCCGACCCACAAACTGTTCGTTTTCGATGCGCAGGGCCGTCTGGTGCAAGCACCGGGCCGGCGTGTCGCGAGGGTTGCCTGATGGCCGAAATCCGTTTGCAGCACCTCGCCCACAGCTACAGCAAAACCCCCAGTGGCGCGGAGGATTACGCGATCCGCGAGATGGATCACGTCTGGGAGCAGGGCGGCGCCTACGCCTTGCTCGGCCCGTCCGGTTGCGGCAAGTCGACCTTGCTCAACATCATTTCCGGCCTGCTCAGCCCGTCCCAGGGCCACGTGTTGTTTGACGGCAAAGCGGTCAACGACCTGACCCCGGAGAAGCGCAACATCGCCCAGGTTTTCCAGTTTCCGGTGGTCTACGACACCATGACGGTGTTCGACAACCTCGCCTTCCCGCTGCGAAATCAGGGCATGGCCGAGGCGAAAGTGCACAGCAAGGTGCAGGAAATTGCCGAAGTGCTCGACCTGCAGAACCTGCTGAGCAAGAAGGCGCGCAATCTCACCGCCGACGAAAAACAGAAAGTTTCCATGGGCCGTGGGCTGGTGCGCGACGACGTCTCGGCGATCCTCTTCGATGAGCCGCTGACGGTGATCGACCCGCACTTGAAGTGGAAACTGCGGCGCAAGCTCAAGCAGATCCATGAGCAGTTCAACATCACCATGGTCTACGTCACCCACGATCAGCTCGAAGCCTCGACCTTCGCTGACAAGATCGCGGTGATGTACGGCGGCCAGATCGTCCAGTTCGGTACGCCACGGGAATTGTTCGAGCGACCCAGCCACACCTTTGTCGGCTATTTCATCGGCAGCCCGGGGATGAATCTGATCGAGGTGCAGCCGCAGCCCGGTGGCGTCGGTTTCGCCTCGACGCACCTGCCGTTATCCGACGCCTTGCAGCGCCATATCGAACACGGCCAGTGGAAAAATCTCAAGGTCGGCATCCGCCCCGAATTCATTCATGTGTGGGACGAGCCGTTTGACGACGCCATGCAGGCCAAAGTCGTACACGTCGAAGACCTCGGCACCTACAAGATCATGACTCTCAACCTCGACGGCGCGCCGTTGAAGGTGCGTCTGGCCGAAGACAAACCGGTGCCTCAGGGCACGGCTTACATCAGTTTTCCGGCGCAATGGCTGATGGTCTATGCCGACGAATTTCTCCTGGAAGTCAGCGACGAGGAGGTGCAGCCATGAACAAAGTGCAGAACAACAAGGCCTGGTGGCTGGTGCTGCCGGTGTTCCTGCTGGTGGCGTTCAGTGCGGTGATCCCGATGATGACCGTGGTCAACTATTCGGTGCAGGACATCTTCGACCAGTCCAGCCGCTACTTCGTCGGTGCCGACTGGTACAAGCAAGTGCTGCTCGATCCGCGTCTGCACGACTCGCTGCTGCGCCAGTTCATCTATTCAGCCTGCGTGCTGCTGATCGAAATCCCGCTGGGCATCGCCGTCGCGTTGACCATGCCGACCAAGGGCCGCTGGTCTTCGGTGGTGCTGATCATTCTGGCGATTCCGCTGCTGATTCCGTGGAACGTGGTCGGCACCATCTGGCAGATCTTCGGCCGCGCCGACATCGGCCTGCTCGGTTCCAGCCTCAACGCGATGGGCATCAGCTACAACTACGCGGCCAACACCATGGACGCCTGGGTGACGGTGCTGGTGATGGACGTCTGGCACTGGACTTCGCTGGTCGCGCTGTTGTGTTTCTCCGGCCTGCGGGCGATTCCCGACGTCTATTACCAGGCCGCGCGCATCGATCGCGCCTCGGCGTGGGCGGTGTTCCGCCACATTCAGTTGCCCAAGCTGAAAAGCGTGCTGCTGATCGCGGTGATGCTGCGCTTCATGGACAGTTTCATGATCTACACCGAGCCGTTCGTGCTCACCGGCGGCGGGCCGGGCAATGCCACGACCTTCCTCAGTCAGACGTTGACGCAGATGGCTGTAGGGCAATTCGACCTCGGTCCGGCAGCGGCGTTTTCGCTGGTGTACTTCCTGATCATCCTGTTGGTGTCGTGGCTGTTCTATACCGCCATGACGCACTCCGACGCCAACCGCTGAGGCCCGGCCATGAGCAAGAAAAAGCTTATTCCGTTGCTGGTCTACATCCTGTTCCTGCTGGTGCCGATCTACTGGCTGCTGAACATGTCGTTCAAGAGCAACACCGAAATCCTCGGCGGCCTGACGCTTTTCCCACAGGAATTCACGCTGGCGAACTACAAGGTGATCTTCACTGATCCGAGCTGGTACACCGGCTACTTGAACTCGCTGTATTACGTCAGCCTCAACACGGTGATTTCCCTGAGCGTGGCGTTACCGGCGGCTTACGCGTTTTCACGCTATCGTTTCCTCGGCGACAAGCATCTGTTCTTTTGGCTGCTGACCAATCGCATGGCGCCGCCGGCGGTGTTCTTGCTGCCGTTCTTTCAGTTGTATTCGTCGATCGGCCTGTTCGACACGCACATCGCCGTGGCCCTGGCGCACTGCCTGTTCAACGTGCCGCTGGCGGTGTGGATTCTTGAAGGCTTCATGTCCGGCGTGCCCAAGGAGATCGATGAAACGGCCTACATCGACGGCTACAGTTTCCCCAAGTTCTTCGTGAAGATTTTCATCCCGTTGATCGGTTCCGGTATCGGTGTCACGGCGTTTTTCTGCTTCATGTTTTCCTGGGTCGAGCTGCTGCTGGCGCGCACGCTGACTTCGGTCAACGCCAAGCCGATTGCGGCAGTGATGACGCGCACGGTGTCGGCGTCGGGGATCGATTGGGGCGTGCTGGCAGCGGCGGGGGTGTTGACCATCCTGCCGGGCATGCTGGTGATCTGGTTTGTACGCAACCACGTGGCCAAGGGCTTTGCCCTCGGTCGAGTCTGAGGAGCTGATGATGGAATGGATGAGCTGGACGACACCGACCGCCGCGTTCTTCATCGGCATCGGTCTGATTCTGGTGGGCATGACCACCTGGGAATTGCGCTCGCCGAGCATTCTGCGGCGCGGGTTTCTGCCGATTGCCACCACCCGTGGCGATCGCTTGTTTATCGGTCTTCTCGGCAGCGCCTACCTGCATTTGCTGGTAATCGGCGTCACCGACTGGAGCATCTGGGTAGCGTCCGCGTTGTCCCTGGTGTGGCTGTTGGCTGTGATGCGTTGGGGCTAGTCGAATCGTTCGGCAACGCGGCTCCACAACTTAAACAGGAGGTCTCTATGTTCGATAAAAACAATAAGCTGCGACATAGCATTTCATTGGCAGCCATGCTGGCACTCAGCGGTTTGAGCGCATCTGCCTGGGCCGACGCCTACGAAGATGCTGCAAAAAAATGGATCGGCAGCGAGTTCAAGCCCTCGACCCTGACGGCCGAACAGCAGCTCGAAGAACTGAAGTGGTTCATCAAGGCCGCCGAGCCGTTTCGTGGCATGGACATCAAGGTCGTTTCCGAAACCCTGACCACCCACGAATACGAGTCCAAGGTGCTGGCCAAGGCCTTCAGCGAAATCACCGGGATCAAACTCACCCACGACCTGCTGCAGGAAGGCGACGTGGTCGAGAAAATGCAGACGGTGATGCAGTCTGACAAGAACATCTACGACGGCTGGGTCAACGACTCCGACCTGATCGGTACGCACTTTCGCTACGGCAAGACCGAATCGATCACCGACCTGATGGCCAATGAGGGCAAGAATTTCACTTCGCCAACCCTCGACATCAAGGACTTCATCGGCATCTCTTTCACCACCGCGCCGGACGGCAAAATCTATCAACTGCCCGACCAGCAGTTCGCCAACCTGTACTGGTTCCGCGCTGACTGGTTCGAGCGCGCCGATCTGAAAGCCAAGTTCAAGGAAAAGTACGGCTACGAATTAGGCGTGCCGGTGAACTGGTCGGCCTATGAAGACATCGCCAAATTCTTCAGCGAAGACGTCAAGGAAATTGACGGCAAACGCGTCTACGGCCACATGGATTACGGCAAGAAAGACCCGTCGCTGGGCTGGCGCTTCACCGATGCCTGGTTCTCCATGGCCGGTGGCGGCGACAAGGGACTGCCCAACGGCTTGCCGGTGGACGAGTGGGGCATCCGCGTCGAGGACTGTCATCCGGTTGGTTCAAGCGTGACCCGTGGCGGCGACACCAACGGCCCGGCGGCCGTGTTTGCCACCACCAAATATGTCGACTGGCTGAAGAAATACGCGCCACCGGAAGCGGCCGGCATGACCTTCTCCGAGTCCGGCCCGGTGCCATCGCAGGGCAACATCGCCCAGCAGATCTTCTGGTACACCGCGTTTACCGCCGACATGACCAAACCCGGCCTGCCGGTGGTCAACGCCGACGGCACGCCGAAATGGCGCATGGCGCCGTCGCCTAAAGGTCCGTATTGGGAAGAGGGCATGAAGCTCGGCTATCAGGATGTGGGGTCGTGGACGTTCATGAAATCCACGCCTGAGAAACAGAAACTCGCGGCGTGGCTGTACGCGCAGTTCGTCACGTCGAAAACCGTTTCGCTGAAGAAAACCATCGTCGGTCTGACCCCTATTCGCGAGTCGGACATCAACTCGCAGGCCATGACCGATCTGGCGCCGAAACTCGGTGGTCTGGTCGAGTTCTATCGCAGCCCGGCCCGCGTGCAATGGTCGCCGACCGGTACCAACGTGCCCGACTATCCACGTCTCGCTCAGCTGTGGTGGAGCCATATCGCCGAAGCCGCCAGCGGCGAGAAAACACCGCAACAAGCGCTCGATGGCCTGGCCAAGGATCAGGACCGCATCATGGAACGCCTCGAACGCTCCAAGGCCCAGGCCACTTGCGCGCCGAAGATGAACCCTGAGCGCGATGCGCAATACTGGTTCGATCAGCCGGGCGCACCGAAGCCGAAACTGGCCAACGAGAAGCCGAAGGGCGAAACCGTGAGCTATAGCGAACTGCTGAAATCCTGGGCGGATGCGCGCAAATGATGTTGGAAATGTGAGAAGCGAACGGCACCGGAAGGTGCCGTTTTTTTTGCTGCCTGATCTGCCGCTTTCGCGAGCAGGCTCGCTCGCACATTGGAGCGGTGCTACTCAAAATTGGTGGCACCCGAGATCCCTGTGTGAGCGAGCCTGCTCGCGAAAGCGGTGGGTCGGTTAGCATATCCATCGACTTGTAGGACGCCATCGCGAGCAGGCTCACTCCTGCAGGGTGTGCGATGCACCCGGATGCTATGAGCGACACACACACCTGTGGGAGCGGGCTTGCCCGCGATGACGCTTGCACAAACTCCGGCGATATCGACTTCTGCTACAAACAAAAAACGGCACCCGAAGGTGCCGTTTCCATTTCCAGCCAGATCAGCCGAGCAATCAGCCCGCCAGACCCGCCTGCTGTACCAGCACCAGCAATGGCTGCGGGTACACGCCCAGGAAGAATGCGACCAGGGCGATGGCCAGCAGCATCACGCCGCCTGCCTTCTGTTCCCAGTGCAGCTGGGCGTCGTGGCGACGCAGGTTAGGCTCGATCAGGTACAGGGTGACCATCACGCGCAGGTAGTAGAAGACGCCGATGGCGCTGCCCAGTACCAGGGAACCGACCAGCCACCATTGATGCGACTCGACACCGGTGGCGATGATGTAGAACTTGCCGATGAAGCCGGCGGTCAGCGGGATGCCGGCCAGGGACAGCATCATCACGGTCAGCACGGCGGTCAGGTACGGACGGCGCCAGAACAGGCCGCGGTACTCGTACAGGGCGTCAGCGTCGCGGCCGTTGTACGGCGACGACATCAGGGTGATCACGCCGAACGCGCCGAGGCTGGTGATGACATAAGTCACCAGATAGACGCCGATGGCTTCCACCGCCAGACCCTTGCTCGCCACCAGCGCGATCAGCAGATAGCCGAAGTGCGCAATCGACGAGTAACCGAGCAGACGCTTGAGGTTGCTCTGGGTCAGGGCCAGCAGGTTACCGAACAGGATCGAGGCGACCGCGATCACGCTCAGCACGTCGCTGAGCACACCACTGCTGGCAGCAGGGGAGAGCTGGAACAGACGCACCATCACCGCAAACACTGCGACCTTCGAAGCGGTAGCGAGGAACGCCGCCACCGGTGCCGGTGCACCTTCGTAGACGTCCGGCGTCCACAGGTGAAACGGTACCAGCGACAGCTTGAACGCCAGACCGATCAGCATCATGCCCAGGCCCAGTTGCGCCAGCGGGCTTGGCAGGCCGGTCGCGGCCAGGGCCTGACCGATGCCGACGAAGCTCAGCGAACCGGCGTCGGCGTAGAGCAGCGCCATACCGAACAGCAGGAACGCGGAACCGGCAGCCGACAGCACCATGTATTTGATGCCGGCTTCCAGCGAACGCTTGTTGAAGAAGGCGTAAGCCACCAGACCGTAGACCGGTACCGAGAGCAGTTCCAGACCGATGAACAACCCGGCCAGGTGCTGCGCGCTGACCAACACCAGACCACCGGCGGCGGCCATCAGGATCAGCAGGTACAGTTCTTCGCGGTTGCCCGGGTAACCCGAACCGCCATCACCGAGATAGGCGTGGGCAAGGGTGACGCAGGCGAGGGTGGCGACCAGGATCATCGCCATGTACAGGCAGGCGAAGGCATCGATCTGCAGCAACGGGGTCACGGCCAGAGGCGCGACTTTCAACGCAGGCAGGATCGAAAGCAGGGCCAGGTTCAGACCCGCCACCGAAATCAGGAAGGTCTGCGAGTGGTTGCGGCGCCAGGCGATTGCCAGCATCACCACGATAATGGTGAGGCTGGTGATCAACAGTGGCGCAAGCGCAATAAAGTGTTGAATCGTGAATTCCATAGCGCTCTTACCGGGCCGAAGCGAGTTGAGAGAAGGCGGTGCCGAGCCACTGCTGCACGCCATGCATGGTGGCGGCAGAGGTGTCGAGGAACGGTTGCGGGTAGACGCCGAGGTAAATCAGCAGCACCGCCAGACCGAGCACCATGATCAGTTCGCGCGCATCCATGCCGTGCAACACCGCGTCGGATTTCGACGGGCCGAAGTAGGCACGGTGGATCATGATCAGCGAGTAGACCGAACCGAACACCAGACCGGACGTGGCAATCGCCGTGACCCATGGAGCGCTGGCGAAGGAGCCGATCAGGATCAGGAACTCGCCGACAAAGTTACCGGTACCCGGCAAGCCCAGCGACGCCGCAGCGAAGAACAGGCTGATGGCCGGCAGGTAAGCGATACGCGACCACAGACCGCCCATCTCACGCATGTCCCGAGTGTGCAGACGCTCGTACAACTGACCGCTGAGGATAAACAGTGCCGCTGCCGACAGACCGTGCGCCAGCATCTGGATCACTGCACCTTGCAGCGCCAGTTGGCTGCCGGAGTAGATGCCGATCAACACGAAGCCCATGTGGGAAACGGAAGAGAAGGCAATCAGACGCTTGATGTCGGTTTGTGCGAACGCCAGGAACGCGCCGTAGAAGATCCCGATCAGACCCAGGGTCATGGCGATCGGCGCGAACTCGGCCGAAGCGTTCGGGAACAGCGGCAGGGCGAAACGCAGCAGACCGTAGGCCGCGGTTTTCAGCAGGATACCGGCGAGGTCGACGGAACCGGCAGTCGGCGCCTGGGCGTGAGCATCAGGCAGCCAGGAGTGGAACGGTACGACGGGCAGCTTGACCGCGAAAGCGATGAAGAAGCCGAGCATCAGAATGTACTCGGTGGTCATCGACATCTTGGTTTTCAACAGGTCGGCGTAGTTGAAGGTGATCACGCCGGTGTTGTTGAAGTTGACCAGCACCAGACCGAGGATCGCCACCAGCATGATCAGGCCGGACGCCTGAGTGAAGATGAAGAACTTGGTCGCCGCGTAGATCCGGGTTTTCTTGCCGTCCGAAGAACTGTGACCCCAGAGCGCGATGAGGAAGTACATCGGCACCAGCATCATTTCCCAGAAGAAGAAGAACATGAACAGGTCGAGGGCGAGGAACACGCCGACCACACCGCCCAGGATCCACATCAGGTTCAGGTGGAAGAAGCCAACGTGACGTTGGATTTCTTTCCACGAGCAGAGTACCGAGAGGATACCCAGCAGGCCGGTCAGCAGGATCATCAACAGCGACAGGCCGTCGAGGGCCAGGTGCACGTTGATGCCGAAACGCTGGATCCAGACATGCTTGAACTCAAGCGCCCAGGTCGGATCGGCGCCCGGCGCCGGTGCGAATGAATAGTCACCGTGGGCCCACAGCCAGAGGCCGAGCGCGAGTTCCAGGGTCATGGTCAACAGCGCAATCCAGCGCGGGAGGGTAGCGCCGAAGCGCTCACCCATCCAGCACAGCAGGCCGCCGATGAAGGGGATCAGGATTAGCCAAGGCAGAATCATGACGGGCTCGTTTCCTTTCGCAAATTCGCAAGGTTCATATCAGACCGCTACCAGCACGATGGCGCCGATCACCAGCACGGCACCAGCAGCCATCGAGGCGGCGTACCAACGCAGTTGACCGGTCTCGGTGCGGCTCAGGGCAGTGTGACCACCCTTGGCCATACGCGGGATCAGACCGATGGTCTGGTCGAGCGGGTCTTTGCGCAGTACATGGCAGATCGCAAGGTACGGCTTGACGAACAGTTTGTCGTAGATCCAGTCGAAGCCCCAGGCAGCGAACCACCAGGCCGAAAGGAAACGGCCGATGCCGCTGTTGGCGATCGCCGTGACGAAGCGACGCTTGCCGAGGAACAGCAGCGCTGCCAGCAGGATACCGGCCAGGGCGATGGCGCCCGAGGCGATTTCCAGACTGTGCTTGGCTTCGCCACCGGCATGGCCAACGCTTTGCGGCAGTACGCCGTGCAGCGGCGGCACGATCATCGCGCCGACGAAAGTCGACAGCACGATCAGTACCGACAGAGGCAGCCAATGGGCAATGCCGTGGCCGGCGTGGGCTTCGGTCTTGGCTTCACCGTGGAACGCGATGAAGATCAGGCGGAAGGTGTACAGCGACGTCATGAACGCACCGACCAGACCTGCGTAAAGCAGACCCTGGTTGCCGCTGGCGAACGCTTCCCAGAGGATTTCGTCCTTGGAGTAGAAGCCTGCGGTGACCAGTGGCAGAGCGGCCAGCGCAGCACCACCGACGATGAAGCTGGCGTAGGCCAGTGGCAGTTTCTTCCACAGACCGCCCATCTTGAAGATGTTCTGCTCGTGGTGGCAGGCAACGATCACCGCACCGGAAGCAAGGAACAGCAGGGCCTTGAAGAAGGCGTGGGTCATCAGGTGGAAGATCGCGCCTTCCCAGGCACCAACGCCCAGCGCCAGGAACATGTAGCCGATCTGGCTCATGGTCGAGTAGGCGAGGATACGTTTGATGTCGGTCTGCACCAGCGCGGCAAAACCGGCCAGCACCAGGGTCACGCCACCGACGATGCCGACGAGGTGCAGGATGTCCGGCGCCAAGGCAAACAGACCGTGGGTACGGGCGATCAGGTAGACACCGGCGGTGACCATGGTCGCGGCGTGGATCAGTGCCGAAACCGGGGTAGGGCCGGCCATCGCATCCGCGAGCCAGGTTTGCAGCGGCAGTTGCGCCGATTTACCGACAGCACCGCCGAGCAGCATCAGGGTTGCCAGAACGATCCAGAAGTCGCCGACCTTGAAGTGCTCCGGCGCACGCACCAGCAATTCCTGGACGTTCAGCGTGCCCAGTTGCTGGAACAGGATGAACAGGCCGATGGCCATGAACACGTCGCCGATGCGGGTGACGATGAACGCCTTGAGTGCCGCGTTACCGTTGTTGCGGTTGCTGTAGTAGAAACCGATCAACAGGTACGAGCACAGGCCCACGCCTTCCCAGCCGAAGTAGATGAACAGCAGGTTATCGCCGAGGATCAGGAACAGCATGCTGGCGATGAACAGGTTGGTGTACGAGAAGAAGCGCGAGTATCCGTCTTCACCACGCATGTACCAGGACGCGAACAGGTGGATCAGGAAGCCGACGCCGACGACCACACCGAGCATGGTCACCGAGAGGCCATCCAGATACAGCGCGAAGTTCGGCTGGAAACCTTCCACCGACATCCAGCGCCACAGCACCTGGGTGTACACGCCACCCTCCGGCGGTGCGACGTTGAATTGCCAGATCACGTAAGCGGTGACGATAGCCGACAGGCCGATCGAACCGACACCGATCAGCGCCGAGAGGTTTTCCGAGAAGCGGCCGCGCGAGAACGACAGCAACAGGAACCCGATCAGAGGGAATACGAAAGTCAGAAAGAGTAGGTTCATCCGCGCATCTCACTGGCAGCGTCGATATCGAGCGTGTGGAAGCGGCGATACAGTTGCAGCAGGATCGCCAGGCCAATACTGGCCTCGGCCGCTGCAAGGCTGATCACCAGGATGAACATGATCTGTCCATCCGGCTGCGCCCAGCGGGCGCCCGCGACGATGAAGGCCAGGGCAGAGGCGTTCATCATCACTTCCAGACTCATCAACACGAACAAAATGTTGCGGCGGACCATCAGGCCGACCAGACCAAGGCAGAACAGGATGCCGGCGACGGCCAATCCATGTTCGAGAGGGATAGCAGGCATGTCTTACTCCTTCGCCTCGTTACGGCCCAAATGGAACGCCGTGACGGCTGCGGCGAGCAGCAGCATCGAGGCGAGTTCGACCACCAGCAGGTACGGGCCGAACAGGCTGATGCCCACGGCTTTCGCGTCTACGGTGGTGTGGCCGATGGCCTGGCCGCTCTGGTGAGCGAACAGCACATACAGCAGTTCGGCCAGCAGCAGCGCGGCAAGAATCACCGGTCCTGCCCAGATGCCGGGCTTGAGCCAGGTGCGTTCCTGCTGCACCGAGGCGGGACCGAGGTTGAGCATCATCACCACGAACACGAACAGCACCATGATGGCGCCGGCGTAGGCGATCACTTCCAGCACACCGGCGAACGGCGCGCCGAGGGCGAAGAAGGTCATGGCCACGGCGATCAACGAGATGATCAGGTAGAGCAGGGCATGCACAGGGTTGGTGTTGGTGACCACACGCAGCGTGGACACCACAGCAATACCTGATGCGAAATAGAAAGCGAATTCCATCGTTCTTCCTTAAGGCAGCAAGCTCTTCACGTTGATCGGTTCGGCTTCGTTCTGCGCAGCGCCTTTCGGCTTGCCAGCGATTGCCATACCTGCAACACGATAGAAGTTGTAATCAGGGTTTTTGCCGGGGCCGGAGATCAAAAGATCTTCTTTCTCGTACACAAGGTCCTGACGTTTGAACTCGGCCATCTCGAAATCCGGGGTCAGCTGGATTGCGGTGGTCGGGCAGGCTTCCTCGCAGAGACCGCAGAAAATGCAGCGCGAGAAGTTGATCCGGAAGAAGTCCGGGTACCAGCGACCGTCTTCGGTTTCAGCTTTCTGCAGCGAGATGCAACCCACCGGGCAAGCCACGGCGCACAGGTTGCAGGCCACGCAGCGCTCTTCGCCATCGGGGTCGCGGGTCAGGACGATGCGGCCACGGTAGCGCGGCGGCAGATAGACCTGCTCCTCGGGGTATTGCAGGGTGTCGCGCTTGCGAAAGCCATGGCCGAAAACCATGACCAGGCTGCGCAACTGGGTACCGGTACCCTTAACGATGTCGCCAATATATTTGAACATGGGTCAAATCCTCACTGAACCGCAACCGCAGGCGTGTTCATCAACACAACCGCAGCGGTCACCAGCAAATTGATCAGGGTCAGTGGCAGGCAGAATTTCCAGCTGAAATCCATCACCTGGTCATAACGCGGACGCGGGATGGAAGCGCGCAGCAGGATGAACAGCATGATGAAGAACGCGGTCTTCAGTGCGAACCAGACGAAGGACAGTTGCGGCAGGATGCCGAACGGACCATGCCAGCCACCGAAGAACAGGGTGACCAGCAGCGCCGAGATCAGGATGATGCCGATGTATTCACCGACGAAGAACATGCCCCATTTCATACCGGCGTATTCAATGTGGTAACCGTCGGCCAGTTCCTGTTCCGCTTCCGGCTGGTCGAACGGGTGACGGTGAGTCACGGCGACGCCAGCGATGAAGAAGGTACAGAAGCCGAAGAACTGCGGAATGATGAACCACAGGTTCTGCGCCTGGTACTCGACGATGTCGCGCATGTTGAACGAGCCGACCTGGACCACGATGCCCATCAGGGCCAGGCCCATGAACACTTCGTAGGACACGGTCTGCGCCGAGGCACGCAAGCTGCCGAGCAGGGCGAACTTGTTGTTGCTCGACCAGCCGGCGAACAGCACCGCGTACACCGACAGACCGGCCATGGCGAAGAAGAACAGCAGGCCGATGTTCAGATCCGCCACGCCCCAGGTCGGGGTGATCGGGATGATCGCGAAGGCGATCAGCAGGGCGGACATGGCCACCACCGGCGCCAGGGTGAAGATCACCTTGTCGGCAAACGGCGGGGTCCAGTCTTCCTTGAAGAACATCTTCAGCATGTCGGCGGCGATCTGGAACATGCCGAACGGGCCAACGCGGTTCGGACCGTAACGGTCCTGCCACCAGCCCAGCAGACGACGTTCGACAAAGCTGAGCAAGGCGCCCGCGACCACCACGGCCAGCAGGATCACGATGGCTTTGATGACCGCCAGGATCACATCGATCACTTCAGGAGTGAACCAGGTCATTGCGCTGCCTCCTGCAGACCGTCGACGGATACGCCGGCGAATGCCGGTGGAATGCCGGCGATGCCCGCAGGCAATGCCACCAGACCGGCGCCCAGTTCTTCATTGATGCGCAGCGGCAGACGCAATGTCTGACCGGCCACGTTCAGGCTCAGCAGGGCTCCGTCGTTGACGCCGAGGCGATCCGCTTCGGATTTCGCCAGCGCGACGTAAGGTGCCGGAATGCGTTCCTGTACCGGGGCGGCTTTCGAAGAGTTTTCTTCGCTGCCGAACAGGTGGAAGAACGGCACGGCTTGCCAGGTACCCGGCGCCGGGTTGAACGCACGCGGCGCAGCGGCGAACCAGTTCAGCGAATCACCGGTGCTTTCGATCAGGCGGGTGCCCGGGTCGCCAGCACGCAGATGACCACCGACTTCGTCCTGGAACTTGTTCCACGCTTGTGGCGAGTTCCAGCCCGGCGACCATGCGAATGGCACCTGCTGACGCGGTTCGGCGGAGCCCGAGTAACCTTCCATGGAGAAGGCGAACGCGGTGTCCTGGTCTTGCGGGGTGCGTGGTTCGTGAACGCTGATGTCGGCGCGCATGGCGGTGCGGCCGGAATAACGCAGCGGCTCACGGGCCAGTTTCAGACCCTTGATGCGGAAAGCCGCCGACGGTGCAGCATCGACGATGCGCGCCAGTTGCGCGGTGCTCGAGGCAACGGCGGCGGTGACGTGGTCGAGTTGCGTCCAGTCGATCGGCTGGTTCAGCAGGGTCGCGCGCAGGGCGTGCAGCCAGCGCCAGCCTTCGTGCACCAGAATGCTCGCATCCATGTATTGCGGATCGAAAACCTGGAAGAAGCGCTGGGCGCGGCCTTCCTGGCTGACCAGCGTACCGTCGCCCTCGGCGAAGCTCGCCGCTGGCAGAACCAGCTGCGCGCGATCAGTGGTGGCGGTTTTCTGATGGTCGGCAACGATCACCACTTTCGCGGCGTTCAGTGCGGCATCGACCTTGGCTTTGGCGGTGCGGGTGTACAGATCGTTTTCCAGCACGACGATAGCGTCGGCCTTGCCATCGATGACCGCTTGCAGCGCGGCGTCGACCGATTCGCCACCGAGCATGGCCAGACCGAGGCTGTTGGCTTCCGGCACGATCAGGCTGATCGAACCGTTCTTCTCGCGCAGCTTCAGGGCTTTGGCGATGTTCGCGGCAGCTTCGATCAGGGCTTTGGAGCCCAGCGAAGTACCGGCGATGATCAGCGGACGCTTGGCGGCGAGCAGGGCATCGGCGATGCGCTGCGCCAGTTCCAGGGCTTCGGTGTCCAGACCTTCAACGGCCGGGGCACTGGCATCCAGAGCATGCGCAACGGCGAAACCGATGCGCGCCAGATCGTCGGGAGCTGCGTGTACGCATTCTTCAGCGACGTCGTCGAGCTTGGTTTCGGCGAGGCTGGCGATGAACAGCGGGTTCAGCGCGTGCTGGCCGATGTTCTTCACCGCCGCGTCGAGCCAAGGCTGGACGCGCATGGCTTCGGCCATGTCTTCAGCCTTGCCCTTGACCGACTGACGCAGGGCCAGCGCCATACGTGCGGCGGTCTGGGTCAGGTCTTCGCCGAGGACGAAGATTGCGTCGTGATCTTCGATGTCGCGCATGTTCGGCACTGGCAGCGGGCTGTCGTTCAGCACCTGCAGGACCAGACGAATGCGCTCCAGCTCGGAGGCTTCGATACCCGAATAGAAATGCTCGGCACCGACCAGTTCGCGCAACGCGTAGTTGCTTTCAAGGCTGGCGCGTGGCGAACCGATGCCGACGATGTTGCGTCCGCGCAGCAGGTCGGCGGCTTTGTCCAGCGCAGCGTCGAGGCTGAGCTTGGTGCCATCGGCCAGCAACGGCTGACGTGGACGGTCGGTGCGGTTGACGTAGCCATAACCGAAACGGCCACGGTCGCAGAGGAAGTACTGGTTCACCGAACCGTTGAAACGGTTTTCGATACGACGCAGTTCACCGTAACGCTCGCCCGGGGAGATGTTGCAACCGCTCGAGCAGCCATGGCAGATGCTCGGGGCGAACTGCATGTCCCACTTGCGGTTGTAGCGCTCGGAGTGAGTCTTGTCGGTGAACACACCGGTCGGGCAGACCTCGGTGAGGTTGCCGGAGAATTCGCTTTCGAGGGTGCCGTCCTCAACACGACCGAAGTACACGTTGTCGTGGGCGCCGAATACACCGAGGTCGGTGCCGCCGGCGTAGTCCTTGTAGAAACGCACGCAGCGGTAGCAAGCGATGCAGCGGTTCATTTCGTGGGAAATGAACGGGCCCAGTTGCTGGTTCTGGTGGGTGCGTTTGCTGAAGCGATAACGGCGCTCGTTGTGGCCGGTCATCACTGTCATGTCTTGCAGGTGGCAGTGACCGCCTTCCTCGCACACCGGGCAGTCGTGCGGGTGGTTGGTCATCAGCCATTCGACAACGCTGGCGCGGAACGCCTTGGATTCTTCATCGTCGATGGAGATCCAGGTGTTGTCGGTGGCCGGGGTCATGCAGGACATGACGATGCGACCACGGGTGTCGTTCTCGTCGGTGTACTGCTTGACCGCGCACTGGCGGCAGGCCCCGACGCTACCAAGCGCGGGGTGCCAGCAGAAATATGGAATGTCGAGGCCCAGCGACAGACATGCCTGTAACAGGTTGTCTGCCCCGTCGACTTCGAGCGCTTTGCCGTCTACGTGGATAGTGGCCATGGTTCAAAGGTCTTCGTTGGCCCGGTGTCAGCGGGCGTGGCTAATGGAATCTTGTTATGCGTCCGAATCCAAACAGCCCCGAAGGGCGTCATCGGACGAAAGGCGAAGGGCACGGACCCTTCGCCTTTTTAAGCGTTTACGCGCCGACTACGATCGGCCTTGCCAGAGGCGGGACGGCGGCGCTGACAGGCGCGATACCGGCTTCGAACTCTGGACGGAAGTATTTGATGGCGCTGCCCAGCGGCTCCACGGCACCCGGTGCGTGAGCACAGAAGGTCTTGCCCGGGCCGAGGAAACCGACCAGACCCAGCAGGGTCTCGATGTCGCCCGGCTGGCCCTTGCCCTGTTCGATGGCCATCAGGAGCTTGACGCTCCATGGCAGACCATCGCGGCACGGGGTGCAGAAACCGCAGGATTCGCGCGCGAAGAACTGCTCCATGTTGCGCAGCAGCGAGACCATGTTGACGCTGTCATCCACCGCCATCGCCAGACCGGTACCCATCCGGGTGCCGACCTTGGCGATGCCGCCGGCATACATTTGTGCGTCGAGGTGCTCAGGCAGAAGGAAACCGGTACCGGCGCCCCCTGGTTGCCAGGCCTTGAGCTTGAAGCCGTCGCGCATGCCGCCGGCGTAGTCTTCGAACAGCTCGCGACCGGTGACGCCGAACGGCAGCTCCCACAGGCCCGGGTTCTTGACCTTGCCGGAGAAGCCCATGAGCTTGGTGCCCATGTCTTCGGAACCTTCGCGGGCCAACGATTTGTACCAGTCAACGCCGTCGGCAATGATCGCCGGCACGTTGCACAGGGTTTCGACGTTGTTCACGCAGGTCGGCTTGCCCCACACGCCGACGGCGGCGGGGAAGGGCGGCTTGGAGCGCGGGTTGGCGCGGCGGCCTTCGAGGGAGTTGATCAGTGCGGTTTCTTCACCGCAGATGTAACGCCCGGCGCCGGTGTGGACGAACAGTTCGAAATCAAAGCCCGAACCGAGGATGTTCTTGCCCAGCAGGCCAGCCGCTTTGGCTTCTTCCACGGCACGGTTGAGGTGCTTGGCGGCGGTGGTGTATTCGCCGCGCAGGAAGATGTAGCCACGGTAGGTTTTCAGCGCGCGGGCACTGATCAGCATGCCTTCGATCAGCAGATGGGGCAGTTGCTCCATCAGCATGCGGTCTTTCCAGGTGTTCGGCTCCATTTCATCCGCGTTGCACAGCAGGTAGCGGATGTTGATGGATTCGTCCTTGGGCATCAGGCCCCACTTCACGCCAGTGGGGAAGCCGGCACCGCCGCGACCCTTGAGGCCAGCGTCTTTGACGGTCTGGACGATAGCGTCCTGATCCATCTCGGCGAAGGCTTTGCGTGCAGCGGCGTAACCGTTCTTGGCCTGGTACTCGTCGAGCCACACGGCTTCGCCGTCATCGCGCAGACGCCAGGTCAGCGGGTGTGTCTCGGCCGAACGCTGGATGCGGTTGGCTGGACCAAAAGATGTCAGGGTCATACGTAGCCCTCGAGCAGTTTGGCCACGCCAGCAGGCTGCACGTCGCCAAAGGTGTCGTCGTCGATCATCAGCGCCGGCGCCTTGTCGCAGTTGCCGAGGCAGCAGACGGGCAGCAGGGTGAAACGACCGTCGGCGGTGGTCTGACCCAGGCCGATGCCCAGATTGTTCTGGATTTCGCTGACCACCGACTCGTGGCCGCCGATGTAGCAGACCATGCTGTCGCAGACGCGAATGATGTGGCGGCCGACCGGTTGACGGAAGATCTGGCTGTAGAACGTCGCCACGCCTTCAACGTCGCTGGCCGGAATGCCGAGGATCTCGCCGATCGCGTACAGGGCGCCATCCGGCACCCAGCCGCGTTCCTTCTGCACAATCTTCAGGGCTTCGATCGACGCCGCGCGCGGGTCTTCGTAGTGATGCAGCTCGTGCTCGATGGCCGAGCGCTCGGTTTCACTCAAGGTGAAACGGTCTGTCTGGATAAGCGTGCTGTTCATGCTTAGCGGTCCACGTCGGCCATAACGAAGTCGATACTACCCAGGTACGCAATCAAGTCCGCGACCATGCTGCCTTTGATCACCGAAGGGATCTGTTGCAGATGCGGGAAGCTCGGAGTACGGATCCGGGTACGGTAGCTCATGGTGCCGCCGTCGCTCGTCAGGTAATAACTGTTGATGCCCTTGGTCGCTTCGATCATCTGGAAGGATTCGTTGGCCGGCATGACCGGGCCCCACGAAACCTGCAGGAAGTGCGTGATCAGGGTTTCGATGTGCTGCAGCGTGCGCTCTTTCGGCGGCGGCGTGGTCAGCGGGTGATCCGCCTTGTACGGGCCTTCCGGCATGTTGCGCATGCACTGGTCGATGATCTTGATGCTCTGGCGCATCTCTTCGACGCGGACCATGCAGCGGTCATAGGCATCGCCGTTGACGGCCAGCGGCACTTCGAATTCGAAGTTCTCGTAGCCCGAATACGGACGCGCTTTACGCAGGTCGAAATCGCAACCGGTAGAACGCAGGCCGGCACCGGTGACGCCCCATTCCAGGGCTTCTTTGGTGTTGTAGGCGGCAACGCCGACGGTACGCCCCTTGAGGATGCTGTTCTGCAGGGCGGCCTTGGTGTATTCGTCGAGACGCTTGGGCATCCACTCGACGAAATCCTTGACCAGTTTTTCCCAGCCGCGCGGCAGGTCGTGGGCGACGCCGCCGATGCGGTACCAGGCCGGGTGCAGACGGAAACCGGTGATGGCTTCGATCACCGTGTACGCCTTCTGGCGGTCGGTGAAGGTGAAGAACACCGGGGTCATGGCGCCGACGTCCTGGATGTAGGTACCCAGGAACAGCAGGTGACTGGTGATCCGGAAGAACTCGGCCATCATGATGCGGATGACGTCGACCTTCTGCGGCACCTTGATGCCGGCGAGCTTCTCGACCGAGAGCACGTACGGCAGGTTGTTCATCACGCCGCCGAGGTAGTCGATACGGTCGGTGTAAGGAATGTAGCTGTGCCAGGACTGACGCTCGCCCATCTTCTCGGCGCCACGGTGGTGGTAACCGATGTCCGGGACGCAATCGACGATCTCTTCGCCGTCCAGCTGCAGGATGATGCGGAACGCACCGTGCGCCGAAGGGTGGTTCGGGCCGAGGTTGAGGAACATATAGTCCTCGTTGGCACCGGACCGCTTCATGCCCCAGTCTTCCGGACGGAAGCGCGCGGCTTCCTCTTCCAACTGCTGCTTGGCGAGGTTGAGGCTGTACGGATCGAATTCGGTGGCGCGCGCCGGGAAGTCCTTGCGCAGCGGGTGACCTTCCCAGGTCGGCGGCATCATGATGCGCGACAGGTGCGGGTGGCCTTTGAAGTCGATGCCGAACATGTCCCAGACTTCACGTTCGTACCAGTTGGCGTTGGGCCAGATGCTGGTGACGGAAGGCATGCTGAGGTCGCCTTCGGACAAGGCCACCTTGATCATCACGTCACTATTACGCTCCAGCGACATGAGGTGATAGAACACGGTGAAATCGGCGCCGGTCGGCAGCCCTTGACGCTTGGTGCGCAGACGCTCGTCCACGCCGTGCAGGTCATAGAGCATGACGTACGGCTTGGGCAGGTTGCGCAGGAAAGTCAGGACTTCAACCAGTTTGGCACGGGCCACCCACAGCACCGGCATGCCGGTGCGGGTTGCCTGCGCGGTGAACGCTTCGGCGCCAAAACGGTTGTTCAGTTCGACGACCACATCCTGGTCGTCTGCCTTGTAAGGCGGGATGTACAGAGCACTGCCTGTAGTCATGGTTATTTTTTCGCTTTCGGTCAACGTAAAGAATGAAGCCAGCTTCTCGTTACTTGGAACAGAACTGGATCAGACTTCGTCAGGGCTGCGCAGATTGGTGACTGCGATTCGCTGTTCGCGGCGCTGTTCCTTCTGCGATGGCATGTCGGCGCGATACACGCCTTGATCACCAACGACCCAGGAAAGCGGACGACGCTCCTGTCCAATCGATTCCTGCAACAGCATCAAGCCTTGCAGAAATGCTTCCGGACGGGGCGGGCAGCCAGGTACGTAGACGTCCACGGGCAGGAACTTGTCCACCCCTTGAACCACGGAGTAGATGTCGTACATGCCGCCGGAGTTGGCGCACGAACCCATGGAGATAACCCATTTCGGCTCGAGCATTTGCTCGTAGAGACGCTGGATGATCGGCGCCATCTTGATGAAGCAGGTACCGGCGATAACCATGAAGTCGGCCTGACGCGGCGAGGCCCGGATGACTTCGGCGCCGAAGCGCGCGATGTCGTGGGGCGCCGTGAAGGCGGTGGTCATTTCCACGTAGCAGCACGACAGGCCGAAGTTGTACGGCCACAGGGAGTTCTTACGTCCCCAGTTGACCGCGCCACTCAGCACGTCTTCCAGCTTGCCCATGAAAATGTTTTTGTGGACTTGATCTTCTAACGGATCGGCAACGGTTTCCCGCTGGCCAATCGGATACTGCTCGTTAGGAGCATCGGGGTCGATCCTGGTGAGATTGTATTGCATTGCCAAAGCCTCATTGTTTCAGCTTCGCCTGCCGCTTGCGACGAGCTTCCGGAGCCCAGTCAAGGGCGCCCACTCGGAACAGGTAGACAAGACCTGCCAACAGAATTGCTATGAAAACGAGAGCTTCGACGAATCCGGTCCAGCCGCTTTCGCGGACGGACACAGACCATGCAAAGAGAAAGAGGGCTTCGATATCGAAGATCACGAAGAGCATCGCGACCAGATAGAATTTGGCTGAGAGCCGCAAGCGGGCGCCACCGGTAGGTAGCATGCCCGACTCGAACGGTTCGTTTTTGCTGCGACCCCAGGCTTTTGACCCGAGGAGGCTGGAGACGCCAAGCATGAAGGCACACAGGCCGACGACACCCAGAAGGAAAATGGCAAAGCCCCAGTTGTGGGCCATGAGTCCTGTCGCTTCGGGCATGCTGGTAATCCTTAACAGAGAGCAAAGGTCTCTGAGCTTGATAAAGAAATAAGGCAGTGACGATATGTCGCAGCAATCAATCGGGCTGATTTTATGGCTAAACACCCGGCAAGTAAAATTCCAAAGGCGAAATTATTTACCGGATTAAGGACATAGCGCCTCCTGAGGTCGCTGCGGCCCATGCGTTGCGGGCATTAGCCGGGTTTCCATCAATTATGTTTTGTAGGGTTTGTAACGAACATAGTTGCAGCTAAATGATAATTGATATCGTTTGGCGTGGTTTCGTAACTGTTTAACGAGTGAGTGGCTGGGAAGTTGTCTTACTTGCGCGTTACTGCAAGTAGCGAAGCCTACCGTTTTAGCGGAAATTTCTGACGCTTGTAGCGCTTCAGATCAATGTTTCGTCTCGCGGCTGACGGTAGCCCTGTGGGAGCGAGCCTGCTCGCGAAAGCGAAGGATCAGCCTCCAGATGTGCAAGCTGACTTATCGCCTTCGCGAGCAGGCTCGCTCCCACAGGGGATTTGTAGTGTCTTTGAGATTCCAACAGGCAAAAAAACGCCCCGATCCAGTCGGGGCGTCAATATTGCGGCTCTGCGGTTAGCTTTTATTCGATCCGCAGAGGCCGTTTGCTCAGGTGAAGCCGAATCAGTGGAACTGCTCTTCTTCGGTCGAGCCGGTCAGCGCGGTCACCGAGGACGAGCCGCCCTGGATCACGGTGGTCATGTCGTCGAAGTAGCCAGTGCCCACTTCCTGCTGGTGCGCAACGAAGGTGTAACCCTTGGCGGCGTCAGCGAATTCCTGCTCTTGCAGCTTCACGTAGGCAGTCATGTCGTTGCGGGCGTAGTCGTGCGCCAGGTTGAACATGCTGTGCCACATGTTGTGGATGCCGGCCAGGGTGATGAACTGGTGCTTGTAGCCCATGGCGGACAGTTCGCGCTGGAACTTGGCGATGGTCGCGTCGTCCAGGTTCTTCTTCCAGTTGAAGGAAGGCGAGCAGTTGTACGACAGCAACTGGTCCGGGTATTCCTTCTTGATCGCTTCAGCGAAGCGACGAGCCTCGTCCAGATCCGGCTTGGCGGTTTCGCACCAGATCAGGTCGGCATACGGCGCGTAAGCCAGGCCACGGGCGATCGCTTGATCCAGGCCGGCACGTACCTTGTAGAAACCTTCCTGAGTACGCTCGCCGGTCACGAATGGCTGATCGTACGGGTCGCAGTCGGAAGTCAGCAGGTCAGCCGCGTTGGCGTCGGTGCGGGCCAGAATGATCGTTGGCGTGCCAGCGACGTCAGCGGCCAGACGGGCAGCAGTCAGCTTCTGCACGGCTTCCTGGGTTGGCACCAGAACCTTGCCGCCCATGTGGCCGCATTTCTTCACCGAAGCCAGTTGGTCTTCGAAGTGAACGCCGGCGGCGCCTGCTTCGATCATGCTTTTCATCAGCTCGTAGGCGTTGAGTACACCGCCGAAACCGGCTTCAGCGTCGGCCACGATTGGTGCGAAGTAGTCGATGTAGCCATCGTCGCCCGGGTTCTTGCCGGCTTTCCACTGGATCTGGTCAGCACGACGGAACGAGTTGTTGATGCGCTTGACCACGGTTGGCACCGAGTCCACCGGGTACAGCGACTGGTCCGGGTACATCGATTCTGCGGAGTTGTTGTCCGCAGCCACCTGCCAGCCGGACAGGTAGATCGCCTGGATACCGGCCTTGACCTGCTGAACAGCCTGGCCGCCTGTCAGCGCGCCCATGCAGTTGACGAAATCTTTCTCTGGACGGAAGGACGGCTTGGCACCCTGGGTGACCAGGTTCCACAGCTTCTCGGCGCCCATCTTCGCGAAGGTGTGCTCTGGCTGAACCGAGCCACGCAGGCGGACCACGTCGGCAGCGGAGTAAGTGCGAGTCACGCCTTTCCAGCGCGGGTTCTCGGCCCAGTCTTTTTCGAGGGCTGCAATTTGCTGTTCGCGTGTCAGTGCCATGGAGATAAACCTCGTCGCGTCTTTTATGAAAAGTTGTTCTGCGGTGGAAAATTCCTGCGCTCGCTGACCAGAAGCTTAGGTGGTCAAGTCGGATTCGGCGGGGTAGGCGACGGGATGAACGATGGGCTCGAGGGGAAGTGAGCAGGTAGTGGCGCGGTGCGGGCGCATTCCGGCGTCGTGGGCCTTTATACGGTCTGCAGCGTGAAGCCGGGTTACCTAAATACGCTTCCGTCCCTCGGGACAACTTCGTTCCAGTCGGCAACCTCGTCAAACACACCTTGTGGGCGGTACAGACACGAAACGGCTCGCGGGGTAGGTGCGAGCGGCGCTTCGAAGGCCCTTGCCAGGGCCTCTGATTAGCGGGAGCGAGGCCATCATGCCTTTGCTTTTTTTTCGCGTCAAACGTTTTGTAGTGCTTTTTCTCAAGCACTACATCTTTCGTCTAATACGACTAATCAGTCAGTTTTCGGTGCTTTAGTCCAGCGTGTCGACTTTCACCCGCAAGGTCATGTCATCGCGGCCCTGAGTCGAGTAGCTGCGGGTCAGGCCCTGTTTATCGGCCTGAGTCTGGCTGTTGACTCCCGCCAGAGTGATCCACTCACCGAGGCGCCCGGTGACGGTTGTGTCGGTACTTTGCACGTTCACTACATCGGGACGTTCCTGGCTCATACGGTCACGGTTGGTACTGATCGCCAGATGAACGGTTTCGCCGGTGACGCTGGCGGTGACGTAGAAACCCTGGGTGACGTTGCGGTATTGGGTCTCGCTGCTGTAACCGCCGTAGGAATCGCTCTGGGTGTTGGTGATCGGCACGCTCTGGCCAACCTGGATCAGCGCCGGAGTGCCTTCACTGGTCTGCACTTGCTGAACGCCGCCGTTGCGGCTGGTGGTGCTGCGGCTGATGATCCGGGTCTGGTTCGGCTGAGCGCCGTTGACTGAATAACCTTCGTCGCCACGGCCATTGTTTTCGTTGGTGTCGACGGTGATCAGCAAGCGCTTCGGTGCGGTATCGAGTTGCGCCAGCAGATCCTTCAACTCCTGAATCTTGCCCGGCTCGGCTTTGACGATCAGTTGGTTGCCGTAAGCGCTGACCTGGCCGTCCTGGCCGATGAAATCCTGCGCGACCGGCAGCATGTCGGCGCTGGTGTGGTATTTGAGGGGGACGATTTCTGTGGCTGCCAGCACCGAAAAACTGCAGCCGAGCAGCAGGGTGGTGAGCAGGGTGCGTAGGGACATGTCCGTTATCTCCGCGTTCGAAAGGCTTGATATTGCCAGTTTGTCGGCCCGGGGTGGGGCAAGTTGAATCGTAGACAGCAAAACGCCCCGGCATCCGAAAATGGCGGGGCGTTTTGTGGTGTGCTGGCGGGCCTCTTCGCGAGCAGGCTCGCTCCCACAGTAGATCTCCAGCGGACACAAATTGTGTGTCAGGCACAGATCCCCTGTGGGAGCGAGCCTGCTCGCGAAGGCCGCGCCGCGGTCTTAAGCCGAATGCCGAACCATATCGACATGCGGTATCCCGGCCTCAAGAAACTCCTCGCTGACCAGGCTGAAACCCAAACGCTCGTAGAACGCCGTGGCTTGCACTTGCGCGCTGAGCATTTGTTGCTTCAGGCCGCGCGCTTCAGCTTCGGCGATGACCGCTTGCATCAGCGCGTCACCGACCTTCATCCCGCGCCAGTCTTTGAGTACCGAGACCCTGCCGATGTGGCCGTCGGGCAATAACCGCGCAGTGCCGATCGGGAAGTCGCCTTCGAACGCCAGGAAATGCACGGCGCTCGCGTCATCTGCGTCCCACTCAAGCTCGGGTGGCACCGATTGTTCGGCGATGAACACCGTTTCACGAATGCGCCGGATCTCGGCGATATCCTTCTGCCAGTCTGCGACACGAACGCGAATTTTATTCATCGGCGAACCCCAGGCTCCCTTGCTTGACCAGTTCGCAAAGCAGGCTGCGACCGTCTTCGTCGCTCAGCCACTCGCCGAGGTTGTCGGCGTGCAGGGCGTCAGCGGCGCAGATCAGCTTCAACAGTTCGCGCAGCTTGCCCGGTAGATAACGGCTCTGGCCACTGGCGAACAGCAGCAGATCGTCGTCGACTTCCGACCAGGCCAGGCGCGCGCTCGGGTTGCGGATCAGTACGGCGCCGTCCTGCAGGGCGGCGAGGAAGTCGTCTTCTTCGACGTCTTCCGGGCCGACCACCAGTTCCGGGTAGCGCGGCTCGGTCATGTACTGGCCGAACCAGGTCAGCAGCAGGCGCTCATCGCTCATGTGCTCGGCGAGCAGGCTTTTCAGGCGATCCAGCGCATCGTGTTGAATCTGGTGCGGATCGACCGCCGGCTTGGCGTCGGCATCGGTGTAGCGTTCTTCGTCGGTCAGGAACTGGCTGAGGAAGTCGGTGAAGTGGGTCAGCACTTCAGCGGCGCTTGGCGCGCGGAAGCCGACCGAGTAGGTCATGCAGTTGTCGACCGCGACACCGCAATGGGCCAGGCGCGGCGGCAGGTAGAGCATGTCGCCCGGCTCCAGCACCCATTCTTCGGTCTCGTGGAATTCAGCGAGGATGCGCAGGTCGGCGTGTTGCAGCAGCGGGCTCTCGGAGTCGCACATCTGGCCGATTTTCCAGTTGCGCTTGCCGTGGCCCTGCAGCAGGAACACATCGTAGTTGTCGAAGTGCGGGCCGACGCTGCCACCCGGTGCGGCAAAGCTGATCATCACGTCATCGACGCGCCAGCTCGGCAGGAAGCGGAAGTTTTCCAGCAGTTCGCTGACTTCCGGCACGAACTGGTCAACCGCCTGCACCAGCAGGGTCCACTCTTTCTCTGGCAATTTGCTGAACTCGTCTTCGGCGAACGGGCCGCGACGCAGTTCCCACGGACGCTCGCCGTGCTCGATGACCAGGCGCGATTCGACTTCTTCTTCCAGGGCCAGGCCGGCCAGTTCGTCGGCGTCGATCGGGCTTTCGAAGTCAGGAATCGCCTGACGGATCAGCAGCGGTTTTTTCTGCCAGTAGTCACGCAGGAATTCGCGTGCTGTGAGGCCGCCCAGAAGTTGAAGAGGAATATCGGAATTCATATGTAACCTATTGAAAAAAAGCACTTTTCAGACGGGAATAAAAACGCCCGGCGCGGCCGGGCGTCTCAAACGGGGCAAACGGTCGATCAGATGCGTTTGGCTTGTGCCACTGCGTTGCCGATGTAGTTGGCCGGAGTCAGTTGCTTGAGCTCGGCTTTGGCTTCGGCTGGCATGTCCAGGCCATCGATGAAAGTCTGCAACGCTTCAGGGCTGATGCCCTTGCCACGGGTCAGTTCTTTCAGCTTTTCGTACGGGTTTTCGATGTTGTACCGACGCATCACGGTCTGGATCGGCTCGGCCAGTACTTCCCAGCAAGCGTCGAGGTCGGCGGCAATCTTCTGCTCGTTGAGCTCCAGTTTGCTGATGCCTTTGAGGCTGGCTTCGTATGCGATCACGCTGTGGGCGAAGCCGACACCGAGGTTGCGCAGGACGGTGGAGTCGGTCAGGTCGCGCTGCCAGCGGGAAATTGGCAGCTTGCTCGCCAGGTGCTGGAACAGTGCGTTGGCGATACCCAGGTTGCCTTCGGAGTTTTCGAAGTCGATCGGGTTGACCTTGTGCGGCATGGTCGACGAACCGATTTCGCCAGCGATGGTGCGCTGCTTGAAATAACCCAGGGAAATGTAGCCCCAGATGTCGCGGTCGAAGTCGATCAGGATGGTGTTGAAGCGCGCGATGGCGTCGAACAGCTCGGCGATGTAGTCGTGCGGTTCGATCTGCGTGGTGTACGGGTTGAAGCCCAGGCCCAGCTCGTCTTCGATGAAGGCGCGGGCGTTGGCTTCCCAGTCGATCTGCGGGTAGGCCGACAGGTGCGCGTTGTAGTTGCCGACGGCGCCGTTGATCTTGCCCAGCAGCGGCACGGCAGCGACCTGAGCGATCTGGCGCTCGAGACGGTAAACCACGTTGGCCAGCTCTTTACCCAGAGTAGTCGGCGAAGCCGGCTGACCGTGGGTGCGCGACAGCATCGGCACGTCGGCGAAACGGATGGCCAGTTCGCGGATGGCGTTGGCGGTCTGGCGCATCAGCGGCAGCATCACGTCGTCACGGCCTTCACGCAGCATCAAGGCGTGGGACAGGTTGTTGATGTCTTCACTGGTGCAGGCAAAGTGGATGAATTCGCTGACCTTGGCCAGCTCCGGCAGCTTGGCCGCCTGCTCTTTGAGCAGGTATTCGATCGCTTTGACGTCGTGGTTGGTGGTGCGCTCGATCTCTTTGACGCGCTCGGCGTGCTCCAGCGAAAAGTTTTCCGCCAGTTCGTTGAGAACGGCGTTGGCCTCGGCGGAGAAGGCTGGCACTTCAGGGATGCCAGCATGGGCGGCCAGGCGCTGGAGCCAGCGCACTTCAACCAGAACGCGGGCACGGATCAGGCCGTACTCGCTGAAAATCGGGCGCAGGGCCTGGGTTTTGCCGGCGTAGCGGCCGTCAACAGGGGAAACCGCAGTGAGCGAAGAGAGCTGCATGGGGTGTTCTCGGACAGTCGGGCAACGAAATGGGGCGCGTATCATACATGAAAAAATCCGCCGGTCCGTCGCCAACTGACCGGCGTATTACGCGTTACAGACTACAAAGCCTTCATGACGCGGCGTTTACTCGCTGCGCATCAACGGATAAAGCTCTTTGAGCAGCTTGCGGCGGCTGATCACCAACTGCCAGCGATGACCACCGAGCTGACGCCACAGGCGCGCCGAGCGGATACCAGCGAGGAGCAGGGCGCGGATTTTCGAGGCATTGCTCGGCTGCTGCAGGTTGCGCATGTCGCCGTGCACCTGAATGCGCTGGCGCAGGGTGCTCAAAGTGTCCTGATACAACGCACCGCAAGCGGCGATGACGTTTTCGTGCGCAGGGCCAAAATGCTCCACCTGCGACTGAATCTGCGGCAGGCGTTTGGCAATCGTCTCAAGCATGTCGTCACGCTTGGCCAATTGCCGCTCCAGACCGAGCATCGACAGCGCGTAGCGCAACGGCTCGCGCTGCAAGGTGCTCGGATCGCGCTCCAGTGCGCCAATCAGCGCGCGATAACCCTCGCGCAGATTGATGTCGTCGCCACCGTACACGTCCAGCGTATCTTTCGGATCCCGTACCAGCAGGCTGCCGAGCATGCAACTCAGGCCGGCCTCGTTGGTCTGGCCGGTCTTGGCGATGCGGTCGACCAGCACGGCGGCGAGAAACACACCGCCCAGCGCCGTCAGTTGCTCCTGAGTCGGGCTCATGCCTGGGCGCTCCACGGCTCGGCCACTTCGATCACGCCGCCGCCGAGGCAGATTTCACCGTCATAGAACACCACCGACTGGCCCGGCGTCACCGCGCGTTGCGGTTCGTCGAACACGGCGCGATAGCCGCTGGCGGTTTTTTCCAGGGTGCAGGCCTGATCGCTCTGGCGATAGCGCACTTTCGCCGTCAGGCGCAGCGGCTGGCTCAGGTCGATCGGATTGACCCAGTAGATTTCCGAAGCGAGCAGGGCGCTGGAGAACAGCCATGGATGGTTGTTGCCCTGACCGACGATCAGCTCGTTGGTCTGCAGATCCTTGCGCAGCACGTACCACGGCTCATCGCCGGCATCCTTCAAGCCGCCGATGCCGAGGCCCTGGCGCTGGCCGATGGTGTGGTACATCAAGCCGTGGTGACGGCCGATGACTTCGCCTTCGGTGGTCTTGATTTCGCCCGGTTGTGCCGGCAGGTACTGCTTGAGGAAGTCGCTGAAACGACGCTCGCCGATGAAGCAGATCCCGGTGGAATCCTTCTTCTTGGCGGTGGCCAGTTCGTATTTCTCGGCAATCGCGCGGACTTCAGGCTTTTCCAGTTCGCCGACCGGGAACAGGGTCTTGGCGATCTGTTCGCCACCAACGGCGTGCAGGAAGTAGCTCTGATCCTTGTTCGGATCGAGGCCCTTGAGCAGTTCGGTGCGGCCATCGATGTCGCGACGGCGCACGTAGTGACCGGTGGCGATCAGGTCGGCGCCGAGCATCATCGCGTAGTCGAGGAACGCCTTGAACTTGATCTCGCGGTTGCACAGGATGTCCGGGTTCGGCGTGCGCCCCGCCTTGTATTCGGCGAGGAAGTGCTCGAACACGTTGTCCCAGTACTCGGCGGCGAAGTTGGCGGTGTGCAGCTTGATGCCGATCTTGTCGCAGACAGCCTGAGCATCCGCCAGGTCGTCCATGGCGGTGCAGTATTCCGTTCCGTCGTCTTCTTCCCAGTTCTTCATGAACAGGCCTTCCACTTCATAACCCTGCTCGATCAGCAGAAGGGCGGAAACGGAAGAGTCCACGCCGCCGGACATGCCGACAATGACGCGCTTCTTGGATGTGTCAGAAGGGGCTGGATCACGCATAGGGATTCAATGAGTGTCTTGGAAAAGGGCGCGATTCTATCAGGCTCACGGCCGCAAGGCTAAAGAGAAGGGCGGATCAGTTCGAGGCTGAAGTGATGACCGGCCAGATAATCGTCGATGCAGCGGATGATCAGCTCGCTGCGCCAGTTGTCGCGCTGGGCGATTAATTCGTCGCGGGTCAGCCACTTGGCGCCGACGATGCCGTCGTCGAGTTGGTAATCCGGGTGGTGCTGCACGGCTTTGGCGCTGAAGCATATGCGCTGGTAAGTCACGCCGTTGCTCGGTGCGGTGTACAGATAAATGCCGATCACGCCGGTGGGTTCGACGTCCCAGCCGGTTTCTTCGAGGGTTTCGCGAATGGCCGCGTCGATCAGGGTTTCATCCGGATCGAGATGGCCTGCCGGCTGGTTGAGCACATTGCGCCCGCCTTTGTGCTCTTCGACCATCAGGAAACGGCCGTTGTCCTCGACGATGGTGGCGACGGTGATGTGGGGGAGCCATTCCATAAAACCTTCCTCAATATCCAGGTTAAAACCCGACCCCCTGTGGGAGCGAGCCTGCTCGCGAAAGCGGTGGGTCAGTCAACGAAGGTGCTGAATGATAAACCGCATTCGTCGGAACGCCGCCCGGAGCAGGCTCGCTCCCACAAGGGATTTATGTTGTCAGTAAAAACACAAACCCCGGCACTCGGCCGGGGTTTGTTTACCGCATTACAACCTTAAACCAGCGCAGCAATCGCCGCGTTGAAGGTTGCGCTTGGGCGCATGGCCTTGCTGATCAGCTCGGCGTCGGCGTGGTAGTAACCGCCGATGTCGACTGGCTTGCCCTGAACGGCGTTGAGCTCGGCAACGATAGTTGCTTCGTTCTCGGTCAGGGTTTTGGCCAGAGTCGCGAACTGCGCTTGCAGTGCAGCGTCTTCAGTCTGGGCGGCCAGGGCCTGAGCCCAGTACATCGCCAGGTAGAAGTGGCTGCCGCGGTTGTCGATGTTGCCGACTTTGCGCGATGGCGACTTGTTGTTGTCGAGGAACTGGCCGGTGGCCTGGTCCAGGGTCTTCGACAGCACCAGCGCTTTCGGGTTGTTGTAGTTCACACCCAGATGCTCAAGGGAAGCGGCCAGGGCGAGGAACTCACCCAGCGAATCCCAGCGCAGGAAGTTTTCTTCAACCAGTTGCTGCACGTGCTTCGGAGCCGAACCGCCGGCGCCGGTTTCGAACAGACCACCGCCGTTCATCAGCGGCACGATCGACAGCATCTTGGCGCTGGTGCCCAGTTCCATGATCGGGAACAGGTCGGTCAGGTAGTCGCGCAGTACGTTACCGGTCACCGAAATGGTGTCCTTGCCTTCGCGGGTGCGCTTCAGGGTGTACTTCATCGCGTCGACTGGAGCCATGATCTGGATGTCCAGACCGCTGGTGTCGTGATCCTTCAGGTACGCCTGAACTTTCTCGATCACGACGCCATCGTGAGCGCGCATCGGGTCAAGCCAGAAGATCGCCGGCGTGCTGCTGGCGCGAGCACGGTTGACGGCCAGTTTGACCCAGTCCTGGATCGGCGCGTCTTTGGTCTGGCACATGCGGAAGATGTCGCCGGCTTCGACAGCCTGTTCCATCAGCAGCTTGCCCTTGCTGTCGGTGACGCGAACAACGCCGTCAGCCTTGATCTGGAAGGTCTTGTCGTGCGAGCCGTACTCTTCGGCTTTCTTCGCCATCAGACCGACGTTCGGCACGCTGCCCATGGTGGTCGGGTCGAAAGCACCATTGGCTTTGCAATCTTCGATCACAGCCTGGTAGATGGTCGCGTAGCAACGATCCGGGATCACAGCCTTGGTGTCGTGCAGCTGACCGTCGGTGCCCCACATCTTGCCGGAGTCACGGATCATCGCTGGCATCGAGGCGTCAACGATGACGTCGCTCGGTACGTGCAGGTTGGTGATGCCTTTGTCGGAGTTGACCATCGCCAGCGACGGACGAACGGCGTAGACCGCTGCGATATCGGCTTCGATCTGCGCTTGCTGCTCGGCCGGCAGGGCCTTGATGCGTGCGTACAGATCGCCGATGCCGTTGTTCAGGTTGAAGCCGATCTGGTTCAGCACGTCAGCGTGCTTGGTCAGTGCGTCTTTATAGAACTCGGCAACGATCTGGCCGAACATGATCGGGTCGGAGACCTTCATCATGGTCGCTTTCAAGTGAACCGAGAGCAGCACGCCCTGGGCCTTGGCGCTTTCGATCTCGGCAGCGATGAACGCACGCAGGGCGTTTTTGCTCATCACGGCGCAGTCGAGGATCTCGCCGGCCTGAACGGTGGTTTTTTCTTTCAGAACGGTGGCAGCACCGTCCTTGGCGATCAGCTCGATCTTCACAGCGTCAGCGGCGTCGATCAGGACAGCTTTTTCGCTGCCGTAGAAATCGCCGGTGCTCATGTGCGCGACGTGGGACTTGGAGTCCTTGGCCCAGGCGCCCATTTTGTGCGGGTGCTTGCGCGCGTAGTTCTTCACCGACAGCGGAGCGCGGCGGTCGGAGTTGCCTTCGCGCAGAACCGGGTTCACGGCGCTGCCCTTGACCTTGTCGTAACGCGCCCGGGCGTCTTTTTCGGCGTCGCTGGTCACGGTTTCCGGATAGTCCGGCAGGTTGTAGCCCTGCGCCTGCAGCTCTTTGATCGCGGCTTGCAGTTGTGGCACCGAAGCACTGATGTTCGGCAGCTTGATGATGTTGGCTTCAGGCGTAACGGCCAGGTCGCCCAGTTCGGCGAGGTGGTCGGCTACGGCTTTGTCGCCCAGTTGCTCGGGGAAGCTTGCCAGGATGCGTGCTGCAAGAGAGATATCGCGGGTTTCCACGGCGATATCGGCCGAGGCGGTGTAAGCCTCGATGATCGGCAGCAGGGAATAGGTGGCGAGGGCAGGAGCTTCGTCGGTGAAGGTATAGATGATCTTCGAGCGGGTGGGCATATTCGGATTAACTCTCTCTTCTTTGCTAAAGCGTGCGCAGAAACTCGAGGGGCGCCGGGTAAGCGCGTTCGTTCAAAGTCATCCATGAACCGAATGTCGAGATTCTTCGCGGTGATGTTGGGTGCATCAGTAGAGCGTCAAGCAGTCAGGCTGCGGTAACAACCCGACCAATCAGGCGGAAAGTCTCGTGCTAGAGAGGCCAGCCGTCGTGACCCTGTGGTCAGCGGGCGGCATTATACATAGGTAGCTGGCAATCTGCCGATGGTTCATATGCAACGATTTTCGTCCATTGGTCTAAAGGTCGCAGGGCGCAACCGGGCAAAGACTCGTTACGAATGCTGGAGTTTGGCGCTTTTCCCTTTGCTTTCAGGCTTGTACGAAACGAGATGTGCGCGGCGGCGGAACATAGGGTTTGCGTGTTGATTCAACTGGGTTACGCTCGAAGCAAGCCAGGTGTTCAATCCAAACAATGGAGTTCAGCATGGGTTACAAGAAGATTCAGGTTCCAGCCGTCGGTGACAAAATCACTGTCAACGCAGACCATTCTCTCAATGTTCCTGATAACCCGATCATCCCCTTCATCGAAGGTGACGGTATTGGTGTCGACATCAGTCCGGTGATGATCAAGGTTGTCGATGCTGCTGTTGAAAAGGCCTACGGCGGCAAGCGCAAGATTTCCTGGATGGAAGTCTATGCCGGCGAAAAAGCCACTCAGGTTTATGACCAGGACACCTGGCTGCCGCAGGAAACCCTCGACGCGGTCAAGGATTACGTGGTCTCCATCAAAGGCCCGTTGACCACCCCGGTCGGTGGCGGCATCCGCTCGCTGAACGTGGCCCTGCGTCAGCAACTCGACCTGTACGTCTGCCTGCGCCCGGTGCGCTGGTTCGAAGGCGTGCCGAGCCCGGTGAAAAAGCCCGGCGACGTCGACATGACCATCTTCCGCGAGAACTCCGAAGACATCTACGCCGGTATCGAATGGAAGGCTGGTTCGCCGGAAGCCACCAAGGTCATCAAATTCCTTAAAGAAGAAATGGGCGTCACCAAGATCCGTTTCGACGAAAACTGCGGTATCGGCGTCAAGCCGGTCTCCCGCGAAGGCACCAAGCGTCTGGCGCGCAAGGCTCTGCAATATGTGATCGATAATGACCGCGACTCGCTGACCATCGTGCACAAAGGCAACATCATGAAGTTCACCGAAGGTGCCTTCAAGGAATGGGCCTACGAAGTGGCGGCCGAAGAATTCGGCGCGACGCTGCTGGACGGCGGTCCGTGGATGCAGTTCAAGAACCCGAAGACCGGCAAGAACATCGTGGTCAAGGACGCCATCGCCGACGCCATGCTCCAGCAGATCCTGCTGCGCCCGGCCGAATACGATGTGATCGCTACGCTTAACCTCAACGGTGACTACCTGTCCGACGCGCTGGCGGCGGAAGTGGGTGGTATCGGTATTGCGCCGGGTGCCAACCTGTCCGACACCGTAGCGATGTTCGAAGCGACCCACGGTACTGCGCCGAAGTATGCCGGCAAGGACCAGGTCAACCCGGGCTCGCTGATTCTCTCGGCCGAGATGATGCTGCGTCATATGGGCTGGACGGAAGCGGCGGACCTGATCATCAAGGGCACCAACGGTGCGATCGGCGCCAAGACTGTTACTTATGATTTCGAGCGCTTGATGGATGGCGCGAAGCTGGTGTCGTCTTCCGGGTTCGGGGATGCGTTGATTTCGCATATGTAAAAGTTGCAGGCACGCAAAAACCGCCTGACTCGATGGGTTGAGTCAGGCGGTTTTTTATGACCGAATGTTTTGAGGCTTCAACTGGTTGCCGTTTGTTGTTCCGTGGCAATCGAGCTTGGCGTGGGAGCTGCTTCGACCGAAGTTATCTTCACGGCATGCAAGCCTTTAGGGCCATGAACGATCTCGAAGGTCACCGCCTGACCCGCTTTCAGGGTCTTGTACCCTTCCATTTCAATGGCCGAGTAGTGGGCAAAGAAATCAATGTCCTTGCCATCCTCATCGCGACCTTCCCGGGCGTCGGTATTGATAAAGCCGAATCCCTTGGCATTGTTGAACCATTTCACCTTGCCGACAGCCATGCTCAAATCCCTCTGCAACAGACTCCATCGCTGGAGTATCATCCACGACATCCGCAATCGAATTCGATAAAAGAATTGACTCCGCGGATCTTTTTTACCCACTGTGGGCTCTATTGGTTGTAACACCGTTTTCCCGATAGTCAAGGTGACCGGGCAGTCGTAGTTGAAAACGTGTGCAACCGCCCCCACCACTGTATTCGCACAACTGACGAACCTTTTTTTCCATGCATGCAATCAGCCAGATTCGACTAACATTCAATCAGGATCGCCCGCTTCTCCAAAAGGATCTTCCACAGGAGCACGACGACGATTCGGCAGGCGTTGCTGTTCAGGAAGCAAAGCCCGCGTTACAGGCGCCGCCGATGTACAAGGTGGTTTTGTTCAACGATGACTACACACCGATGGATTTCGTCGTCGAAGTGCTCGAGGTGTTTTTTAACCTGAATCGCGAGCTGGCGACCAAGGTCATGCTGGCCGTCCATACAGAAGGCCGGGCAGTATGTGGAGTGTTTACCCGCGACATCGCCGAGACAAAGGCCATGCAGGTCAACCAGTACGCCAGGGAAAGCCAGCATCCGCTACTCTGTGAAATCGAGAAGGACGGTTAATCGCCGACCACTTGGGTATGAGGTGAAGCTATGTTAAACCGCGAGCTCGAAGTCACCCTCAATCTTGCCTTCAAGGAGGCTCGTTCGAAGCGTCATGAGTTCATGACCGTCGAACATCTCCTGCTGGCGCTATTGGATAATGAGGCTGCCGCCACCGTTTTGCGTGCCTGCGGCGCAAACCTCGACAAACTCAAGCATGATCTGCAGGAGTTCATCGACTCCACCACGCCATTGATCCCCGTGCATGACGAGGATCGCGAAACCCAGCCAACCCTGGGCTTCCAGCGTGTCCTGCAGCGTGCTGTTTTTCACGTACAGAGCTCGGGCAAACGCGAAGTGACCGGCGCCAACGTGCTGGTCGCCATCTTCAGTGAGCAAGAGAGTCAGGCAGTGTTCCTGCTGAAACAGCAGAGCGTTGCGCGCATCGATGTCGTCAACTACATCGCACACGGCATTTCGAAAGTGCCGGGGCATGGCGATCACTCTGAAGGTGAACAAGATATGCAGGACGACGAGGGCGGTGAGTCTTCTTCTTCAGGCAATCCTCTGGATGCTTATGCCAGCAACCTCAACGAACTCGCGCGCCAGGGTCGCATTGATCCGCTGGTCGGCCGTGAGTCGGAGGTCGAGCGTGTCGCGCAGATTCTCGCGCGCCGGCGCAAGAACAATCCGCTGCTGGTGGGTGAAGCGGGCGTGGGTAAAACCGCGATTGCCGAAGGCCTGGCCAAGCGCATCGTCGACAACCAGGTACCAGATCTGCTGGCCAATGCGGTTGTCTACTCGCTCGATCTTGGCGCTCTGCTCGCGGGCACCAAGTATCGCGGTGATTTCGAGAAGCGCTTCAAGGCGCTGCTCAATGAGCTGAAAAAGCGTCCGCAGGCGATCCTGTTCATCGACGAGATCCACACCATCATTGGTGCTGGCGCTGCGTCCGGTGGCGTGATGGATGCGTCCAACCTGCTCAAGCCGCTGCTGTCGT
>NZ_RAZO01000504.1:0-3384 GCF_004307535.1 Pseudomonas sp. Sample_9 | reverse complement strand
GTGGCGCAGATGTAACAATCTGTTAATTGCATTGTTGGCATGGATTGATGCGTGGAGCGGATCAATGCTTTCGGTGTTTGGCGCATTTGTGGGAGCGAGCCTGCGTCGCGTCGGGCGATGATTTGTTCTGGCTGACCGGGTACATATCCGTTGCTGCGGTCATGGCCGCTTAGGGTTTCGCCCTTACGGCGACTCACTTTTTTTACAAACGCCTAAAAAAAGTAAGCAAAAAAACGCTTGCTCCTGCGTTCGGCCCTCGCAGGCTCGGGTTCCTTCGCTGCGGGATCGATCCGGGCGCAGCGGCTACGGTTTGCTTCGCTGCACCTCCTTCCGCTGTGTTCGACTTCGTCGAACGGTCGCTGCGCTCCCACGCCCGGATCAATCCCTCCACTCAGCCTTCCGACGTCGCCGGTGGGTCAAGATCAAAAGCACTCGAGCTAACGCTCATTGTTGAGTGGTGCGGCTTCGCCGCGGGCAGCCGTGCTGCTTTGCTTTTCTGGTGGGGGCGAGCCTGATCGCGACGACGGCCTGCAGGTGCAAGTTTCTATCGAATTCATGCGATCCAACTGTAGGAGCTGCCGAAGGCTGCGATCTTTTGATCTTGCTTTGCTTGGTCTTGTAGGAGTGGACCGGAGCTCAGGGCAATAATTGCGCTGTAATACCAATCCCTGTGGGAGCTGGCTTGCCAGCGATGGCGGTCTGATGGACAAGACCTCTTACGGCCACCTCCAGCAAAAAACAAGGAATGTTTCCCGCGCCGCGCAGTCGGAGTTCAGGTACTACCTATCTGAAAGAGGTTCACCGATGAACAGCAAAACCCTAATCGCCAGCATGGCCCTCGTCGCCGGCATTGCCGGGATCACGCCCATTGTTCAAGCGGCGCAAACCTCCAGCGATCCCTCTGTGCAATCGCCGACCAGCGACCGCCAACTGAAGGTCAACGACCGCGCGCCGGAAATGTACCAGCGCGAAGACAAGGCTCTGAAGAACTGGAAAGCCAAAGGTCTGAAAGCACCGATCGAGCAGGCACAGTGGGTGCAGATCAACGACAAGTACGTAATGGTGATGATCACCAACGGCACGATTGTCGAGATGCAGCCGGTCGAGAAATAGGCCCGGTCACAATTGGCCACGGATGGCTGATTGCATTCAAACGCCGTTCCGGTAAAACAGCGGACGTCTGGATGAGGAACTAGGGATTGGACAAGAAACTGCTCTACCGCAAAGTCAACACTCGCACATGGGGTGTCCGTCGCCACGAATCAGTTGCGCATTATCGCGATCAACGCAACAGCAAAGCTGCAAGTCGTGACGAAGGCAGGCGAAGTTCGATGCACGCAGGCAAACAATACGGGCGAGATTACACGCCGTTGTTTCGCTTCCTGCTATCTCGGGTGGGCGGTGATTGGGACGCCATTTTCAGCGAAGCCGTGGCGCGACTGGATCAATCAGCGCCGGTGTTCTGGATGGTTGCCATCCATGAGAAGGATCGCGAAGAAGTCGTGCGACTGGGTGAGTCCAGTTATTTCAACGGGCTGTACGTCGACGAGCAAAATCTCCTGCAAATGGTCAATCCGAACCTGAAGGCGCAGGACATGACGCCGAGCTGCGAGTGCTGTACGCACACATTCAACGGTGTCGTATTCGGCCAGACCGCGGGCTTTGGCCCGCGCACATCGTCAGTTGTCGACGCAGAAGAGCCGCCAGCGTGAATCAGAGCAACTCCCCCTTGTCCCACAAATGCACCAGCTCCCCCGGCGCCCGATCCTCCGGTACCTTCAACACCATTTCCCCGGACTGATAGCGCACTTCAATCTGGTAGAAGCGCTGATCCCCACTTCCCGATTCGCTGCTATCGAGTGGCAGGCAACCCTCAAGCACCGAGCAGATCCTTGAACGCTGACTGATATCGCACTGGGCAAATTCGATTTCCCGTGGGCGGCTCAGGCTGTGAATCGCTGCAACGCCACCCTGGCGAGATACGCGCAAAACGGAATCTTTATCCAGCTCGGGTAGCGTTTTCATACAGCCTCCTCGGATTATTCGATACCGACCTGTGCCCAGGCTTGCTGCACTGTGTCGGCTGCTTCGGTGCCGAAGCGCCGGTCAGCGTGGTCGATCGTCAGTTTCGCGAACGCGTCGAACGTTGCGTCCTGTTTCAAACGGTCATCACACAGTGTGTCGTACCAGATGCGTCCGGCTTTTTCCCAGGCGAAACCGCCAAACGCTCGGGCTGCCAGGTAAAACGCGCGGTTGGGAATGCCGGAGTTGATGTGTACGCCGCCATTGTCTTCGCTGGTGATGACGAACTTGCGCATGTGATCCGGTTGCGGATCCTTGCCCAGCATCGGGTCGTCGTATGCCGTGCCGGGGTGCGACATCGAGCGCAGGCCCTTGCCCTGGATCTGTGGCATCAGCAGGTCGGCGCCGATCAACCAGTCTGCCTGCTCGGCGGTTTCGCCGAGGGTGTATTGCTTGGTCAACACGCCGAATACGTCCGAGAGCGACTCGTTCAACGCGCCGGACTGGTTGGCATAAATCAGCCCGGCTTCGCTTTCGGTGACGCCGTGGGCCAGTTCATGGCCGATGACGTCGAGCGAGCGGGTGAAGCGCTGGAAGATTTCGCCATCGCCGTCACCGAAGACCATCTGCGCGCCGTTCCAGAATGCGTTCTCGTAGCCCTGGCCATAATGCACGCTGCCGATCAGCGCGAATCCCTGATTGTCGATCGAGTCGCGACCGAGCACCTTCCAGAAGAAATCATAGCTGGCGCCCAGCGCATCGTAAGCCTCGTCGACCGCCGGGTCCCCCGATGCCGGCTGGCCCTCGAGGCGCACCGGCATGCCCGGCAAGAGCATTTTGTTCTGCGCATCATGCACGCTGCGCCGCGCCAGGCCAGGCTTGCTCGCCTCCGGCAGAATCGCCCGCGCCGGCGGTTGCGAAGGGCGACCGGGGTTGGGCAGCAGGCTGCGCACGTGGTTGAGCGTCTGCATCGCGGCGTTGCGCTGCGGCTCGGAACCGTGAGCAATGATGCGGTTGAGAATGTAGGGCGGGATGAAACTGCGCAGCAATCGAGAGTCGGTCATCTAAGCATCCTTGTCGTCATACGATGTCGATACACATGTGAGCGGCAAGGCGTGTTTTCGGTTCCATGGATTGCCATCGACGCCGGATTCTGCGAAAAACGCCGCCTGCGAAAAATCTCAACAGAGCCAACGACATGACAGACGAACTGCAAATCATCGACCTGCAACCGGGCGACGGCAAAGCCGCGGTCAAAGGCGCGCTGATCACCACCCGATACACCGGCTGGCTGGAAGACGGCACCGAATTCGACTCGTCCTGGAGCCGAGGCAAACCGTTTCAGTGCGTGATCGGCACTGG
>NZ_RAZO01000240.1:0-3396 GCF_004307535.1 Pseudomonas sp. Sample_9 | reverse complement strand
GCAGTAGAACTGGTTACTGGTTCACTCCTGCGAAATCTGACTCAAGACAACATTTCCAGCAGGGCGAGATTATGCCGAGATTCAGTGATTCCAAATGGGGCGAAACTATCTGGTACTGGTCTGGCGAAGAGTAACCATTGCCGCATCTCTCGGCTATGATCCGAGCTGTTGAAAAGCGCTTGGTCAAATGGAAAGGCATGCAGCGCAACAGCTCTGCTGCCTCCTCCGGTTCAAGCCATCCGAAAAGAGCGGAAAAGCCTGCGAACAAAGATGCCGCCGTTGCAACCAAAGGCACAGACGGTGCCAGTGGCACTCACTCCAATCAGGTCGAAGCCTCCAAAGTTGGTCTTCAGGCTCCTTCCAGCATTTTGAACGAGGGCTTGGGTGTCAGCGGCGAGCACATCGCCGATTACATCTTTGCCGTGGAGTTTGGCTGGGGCAAGGACTGGGATGGGCACGACAAGGGCGCTGACGGTAAGTGGCTTGAGGGAGTGCCAAGCGCAAGCAAGTTGGGGAAACTTTCGGCGGGCGGCAGTCCCAAGGCCAAACATGTGTTGTACAAGCTCACGGACGGTGCTAACGGCACCGGGATAGACGCGGTTTGGCGGGCTAATCCCGCAAACAATGGCGGCGAAAAGTTCGCCATTGTAGAGGCAAAGGCAAGCCGTGATGAAGATGCACCGAAGTTCATGCGGAAACTGAATAATACAAGAAAGCCGGGGGTCGCATCGAAGTTGGGCGTTTCTGGACTAGGCGACCCAAGCACCCTGCTCGAACCAGTGGAAAATGATCAAGATACTCCTACAAAGAAAAATATGACTCCGAAAACCACTGGCAGAGTGAAAGCATCACCGTCTCGATCGGCAAAGAGCGGTAAAACCAAGAGCAAAGAAGTCCTTGTTCAAATGAGCATTGAATGGATACTTAGTAACTTACAAAAAGCTGTCGGCAATCGATTGCTCGCAGGGCAAGTAGAGGCCTCGTATAGCCGACATTTATTCTATGCACCGCTCTTTCATCCTAGCGCTAGTCCGAAAGAGCACGCCGAAGCTCAACTTCATAACACAGAAGAAAGCAAGCACAGCTCTCATAAAGCTTTTCATTACGATGAAACGGAAGTGAAAGCATTTGTAAATAAACGCAAGAGGTCCCTGACCAAGAAAAACGGCGCATTGGACACATTAAAAATTGAGGCGTAGAAACAATGAGTGTACGACAGCCCTTTTATAGCACCAACCACTATACAAACTTCCTCACAGAATATAGCCAACTAGTTGAATTTTTTAAAACAAATAAATTTAAATCCGATTCTGCCATCGAAGAAAGTTCACAGCGAGCAAGATATTTCCAGAGCCTCGCCCTGGACAAGCTGCTAGCGACCTATACAGCAGGCGCAGAAATTGAAGACCTTATTCCGTTACTCGAGGATCTGATCGATCATTATGAAGTCCGCCAAAAAGCCTTGGCAGAAAATCAAGGCATACCAAATATTTCACCTTTAGCGATCGACGACTGGGTTTATCAGTACGAAGAAGCCGTCCAAGTAATTAGTCTGTGCATATTGTTACATCGAACAGATTCGCTACCTCGCTTTGTTAGATTGATCGACAACGCGGGTTATGAGGGTGAAGACACGCTTTACGAAGCACTGCTGCAAAAAGTCATGCCAGGGCGGCATGACATAGACGAGTGGTTCCACGAGCTCTACACACCGCTTATCCAAGCCATTTACAGTGAAAACGAGCAAGAAGCCTCGAAATTGCTCAAAAAATATTGCAAGCAATGGTATCCCGCTTTTAAGCAAGCTCCTTGGCACGATACCCATTTGCAAGGAGACGAAGGGCCGTACGTAGGTTATTGGGCTTTCGAGGCTGGCGCCGTTGCGTTTCTATACGGTATTGACGACAGCAAAATAGACCACATGGTTTACCCAAAGGATTTAGTCGGATATGCCCGCAACTATCAACCAACCAATAATTCTCAGGTATCGCGAATCGACGGCGGCCAACCCTGCAGTAAAACTGGTTACTGGTTTACTCCTGCGAATTCTGACTCAAGACAACATTTCCAGCAGGGCGAGATTATGCCGAGATTCAGTGATTCCAAATGGGGCGAAACTATCTGGTACTGGTCTGGCGAAGAGTAACCATTGCCGCATCTCTCGGCTATGATCCGAGCTGTTGAAAAGCGCTTGGTCAAATGGAAAGGCATGCAGCGCAACAGCTCTGCTGCCTCCTCCGGTTCAAGCCATCCGAAAAGAGCGGAAAAGCCTGCGAACAAAGATGCCGCCGTTGCAACCAAAGGCACAGACGGTGCCAGTGGCACTCACTCCAATCAGGTCGAAGCCTCCAAAGTTGGTCTTCAGGCTCCTTCCAGCATTTTGAACGAGGGCTTGGGTGTCAGCGGCGAGCACATTGCCGAATACATCTATGCCGTGGAGTTTGGCTGGGGCAAGGACTGGGATGGACACGACAAGGGCGTTGACGGTAAGTGGCTTGAGGGAGTGCCACGCGCGAGCAAGTTGGGGAAACTTTCGGCGGGCGGCGGCCCCAAGACCAGGCACACACAAATGAATAATATTACTCCCTTCCTACTTGCCACCATGCTGCTGGCAGGATCCACCTGCTCAAATGCAGGTTCGTTGCCATATGATGCTTGGCGCTTGGGCTTTTCGGCACCTGACTACATGGAAGTCTGGATCGAAACAGCGGATGTTGTGGATATGAAAGGGCAAGTATATCGACGTGCAATGAGTGAAGTTTCAGCCATTCAGACCCCTGAGAATAATAAGGGCAACCCGAAAGGCTGGCCTAAGAAATCGGGTTGGGGGAAAGGTAAGTACGTGACGAATGCAGATTTACCGAAAAAAATCTACGTCCGTTGGCAATCTTTAGTCGAACCCCAGACATATCAAGTAGGCATTGATATAGCTGAGTCAACTCGGGAGATTATGCGCACGAGTGAAAAAACTTATTGCGCAGCTACAGGAAAGTGGACAACCGGATACCGAAAAGCAATCGCAATCGGTCTCGCACCCGGTGGCATTGTTAAAGTTTGGGTACTTGGACCATGCCTGACACCCTTAGAGGTTATGCGAGTAAAAGCTGAGGTGGATCCGCGCGGGCCGTACGAAGGCAAATCGGGTGGTCAATACGACGCGCTCTCTGAGATTTCTAGAATGCATGTGAAGAAATTCGGCGTGCCATATGGCTCTTGGTGATGTCACCGGCTGCGTACTGCACTCTCAGTTACCGTAGGAAACTGCTTCGATGAGGAGGACCACACGTTGGTATCCTCGCCTCCACCAAGTAAAGACATATAAGTACGGCTTCCGCCGCTTGTAGCTGGCTTGCTTACGACAGCCGGCGATCAGCCCCCCCCCTAACCCCCCAGTCA
>NZ_RAZO01000506.1:0-3397 GCF_004307535.1 Pseudomonas sp. Sample_9 | reverse complement strand
AGACACCTCGGTCGGCTCCCTCTCCCTCCGGGAGAGGGCTGGGGTGAGGGGCTTTTGATCCACGCAAATCAAGCCGGGGTCAAACACTCCGGCCCGTTCAACTTCGGATCATTCACCAGATTCGCCAACACCCGCTCGCGCAGCGCCGCCGGTTCACTGGCGAGCAAACCCTGCAACACATGCAGCGGCGTCTCGGGATCGAGCCATGCCGCCTGCCCCGCTTCATCAAGAATCAACGGCCGCCGCTGACTCGCCGCCGACTGAGTAATCACCGCCGTGCTCAGCCAGACCTGCTCCTGCACCGGATACGCTTCCCAGATCGCCGCGAAAAACAACGACGAGCCCTCCCCCGGCGTTAACCAGTACGGCCGCTTGCGCTGGGTGCCGCGCCATTCGTAAAAGCCGTTGGCCGGCAGCAGGCAGCGACGCAAGCGCAAGGCCTCACGAAACATCGGCTGTTCTGCGACGGTTTCGGCGCGGGCATGGGCCGGGGTCTTCGACAGATCGGTCAGCCACGGCGGTGTCAGGCCCCAGCGCGCACGGGCCAAGGTGCGCTGGCCATCTTCTTCGGCACGTAGCATCAACACCGAATCATTCGGGGAAATGTTCCACTGCGCCTGTTGATCGGCGGGAAAACCTGGCAGGGCCGCGAAGTCGCGGTTCCAGCGAAACAGGGCATAACGTCCACACATGGGGCAACACGACTCTGAATAAAACGAAGGCCAGCCTAACAGACCAGCGTGCCGGGAAAGCTTTCCGGTTCGTCGCCGGGCAGCGGCAGCGCGGCATTGTACGCGGTGATCAACTCGCGGGCGTATTCGGCCTGATCGTTATCCACCGACAGCCAGAGCAGGCCGAAGATCGGCAATTCACCCGCACCGCCCACCAGATCACGGCCGATCAGGTGCGCCTCGATCCCTTCATTGGCGAGCATGCCCTTGAGCATTTCGCCTTCCATCAGGTTCGCCGGTTCGTAGATGCGCTGCATTCGCGGCCCTCACTCGTTTTCGCTGAAGACTTCCAAGTGCCACTCTTCTTCATGTACCTGCAGGACAAAGGTGATCGGACGACAGCACACCTGGCAGTCTTCGATATACGTTTGATCCCCAGCGGACAAATCCAGAGTGGTCTCGACTTCCTCACCGCAATACGGACATTCATAGCGTGCATTTTCCAGCATCGCGGTCTCCCCAGTGACTTGTGCGTATAATCGCCGGTCTATTTGCAGGGCTATTTTTGTCTGGCTACTTTTCAGACCGTGCCCCGCGGGTTTTCGATCAAACCCTTTACTTACCCTAGCCGTTTCCAACAAGAGAGCATGATGGGCGAATTCGATGCCATCCGACCTTACGACGACAGCGAAGTACCTGCGGTACTGGCAAGGCTGCTCGGCGACAAGGCGTTTCTAGATATCCTCACCCACTTCCGCTTCCCGCGTTTTGCCGGTGCCTTCGGCTGGATGCTCAAACCTCTTATAGCCCATCGGCTGCGTCGTGAGTTTGCCGACGTGAATTCCGTGGCTACCTTACAGGACAAAGTCGAGTTCTACGTCGACCACACCATCGAGCGCGCCACCGACGGCGTGACCTATACCGGTGTCGAGCAATTCAAGTCCGGCAGCGCCTACCTGTTCATCGCCAACCACCGCGATATCGTCATGGACCCGGCCTTCGTCAACTACGCCGTGTACCACGCCGGCCTGCCGACACCGCGCATCGCGATTGGCGACAACCTGCTGCAGAAGCCGTTCGTCAGTGACCTGATGCGCTTGAACAAGAGCTTTATCGTCCACCGCTCGATCACCGGCCGTCGCGAGAAAATGGCTGCTTATCAGTTGCTGTCGGCGTACATCAACCACTCGATCCGCAACGATTGCGCGTCGATCTGGATTGCTCAGGCGGAAGGTCGGGCGAAGGACGGCGACGACCGCACCGAGTCGGCGATCCTCAAGATGTTCCACATGAGCCGCAAGGACGAGCCGTTCGGCGAAGTGATCCGCTCGCTCAACGTGACGCCGGTGTCGATCAGCTATGAGTACGACCCGTGCGATCAGGCCAAGGCCCGCGAGCTGTACATCCGCGCCACCACCGGCACCTACGCCAAGGCGCCGGGCGAGGATGACGTGAGCATCGCGAAGGGCATCACCGGTTACAAGGGTCGGGTCCACGTGAATTTTGCCGCGCCGATCACTGAGGTGTTCGAAGACACCAAGCAATTGGCGATCGAGATGGACAAGCAGATTCTCGGCGGCTACCGGTTGTTCCCGGTGCATTACCTGGCGTACGCGCAGTGGGCGGATGCCGATCCGCAATTGAATGTGCCGAAAGCGGCCGAGGTGTTCCCGGCTGACGAACTGGCCAAGGCGCAGGATGAGTGGCAAAGCCGATTGGATGCCTGCCCAGCTGAGCATCGGCCGTACCTGGTGCTGCAATATGCGACGCCGGTGCGTAATCAATACCGGGTCAAGGCTGGGTTGCCGCTGTAAAGCAACAGCAAGATCAAAAGATCGCAGCCTTCGGCAGCTCCTACATGGGAATGATGTACATCCTGTAGGAGCTGCCGAAGGCTGCGATCTTTTGCTTCAGAAGCGGGTGCTGATCCAGGAGACGATCAAAGCAAGCCCCAGGCAAGCAAAACCAAAACGATAGAAAAACCGGTTCATGCGCAACGTCGCCCAATCGAGCATCGGCTCGGCATTCGGCTGCGCCTGGCGCTGGGCGGCGAGACTGGCCTGGGCGCGTTGCTCACGACGGCGGGTCGCGTGCAGCAGCCAACTGCCCGGAAAGGCCAGAAGCAAGGCCAGCAGGTTGATCAACTTGGCGGGATGGGCGGTAAACAGCGTCATCAAGTGCAGCGACATCACAGACCTCGAACTTAACCGGTGTGGCAGACGCCAGACCGACGACCGCGGCGCGGATTCTACCCAAACCGGCCCACCCTGCCCCAGCCTTTGCGACAAATAACCTGACAATCGACCGATGGCTGTCCTGTGTCATGGCATCGTCACGTGGATGCTTCACCCTGCGCGCCTCGAAACCCGAATGGAATGCGACATGCTGCACGCGGAAAACCAGGATCGCCTGTACCTCATCACCCCTTACGACGACCAGCAAAGCCTGGTCGGCAGCCTTGCCTTCAACGTGCAGGATCGACACTGGCTGGTGTATTGCGCGCTGGGCGGGCATCAGCACGCGGACTTGCCCGAGACCGATTTGTTGACTGGCGTGAGTGTGCTCGATTTCTATTCCCAGGCTGCCTGAACGTCAAAAGCACCCTCACCCTAGCCCTCTCCCAGAGGGAGAGGGGACTGACCGAGGTGTTTGCGGTAGATACGCCGACTTAAGATACCGCGCCGAACTCAGGTTTCGAAGCAAACGCGATCGGCTCCCTCTCCCTC
>NZ_RAZO01000017.1:0-3408 GCF_004307535.1 Pseudomonas sp. Sample_9 | reverse complement strand
CATCGACCGTGACGCTGCAACCGGCGTCCTTGCACCACTGCACGAACAGGTCGCGGGCCTGGCGGTCGAGGTCGGTCAGGGCCAGGCGACAGACGCCGCCCTTGACCGTGGCACCGAGTTTCGCCAGTTCCATGAGCGAGGCCCAGAGGCGATCGCGGTTGATGTGCTGATGGGTGGATTGCAGAACGTCTACGGCTGCGTTCATGGGGATCTCCTCAGACTGGTTTTCTTATGGATATTTCTCTGGCGTGTGCAACATCGCCTTCGCGAGCAGGCTCGCTCCCACAGTGAGAATGCTTTTCCAATGTGGGAGCGAGCCTGCTCGCGAAAAGGCCCTTGCTCACACCGCTGTTTTCACGGCAGAAGGCTGCGCCCGCATCACACACAGCCCGTAATAAATCACCCCGCCCAACGCCGAGCCGGTGAACCAGCCATAGCTGTAGAACCAGCTGAAGGCATCGCTGCCCAGCGACAGCAGAGTCAGCACCACCGGTACACCAAACGCGAGAAAGCCGGCCCAGTTCCACGCCGGATACACGTCATCGCGGTACAGCCCGGCGAGGTCCAGTCGCTGTTTCTTGATCAGGAAATAATCCACCACCATGATCCCGGCGATCGGCCCGAGCAGGCTCGAGTAGCCCAGCAGCCAGTTTGAATACACGGTTTCCAGGCTGATGTCGGAAACGATCAGGCCAAGCTTTTTCAGCAGTTCATGGCCCATCAGCACCAGCCCGACCAAACCGGTCAGCAACACCGCTTTGGTGCGGTTGATCACCTTCGGCGCGATGTTCTGGAAGTCATTGGTTGGCGAGACGATGTTGGCGGCGGTGTTGGTCGACAGCGTGGCAACGATGATCAGCGCCATGGCCACCGCCACCCATACCGGGCTCTGGATATGGCCGATCAGCGTGACCGGGTCGGACACGGTGACGCCGACCAGTTTCACCGATGCGGCGGTCATCACCACGCCCAGCGCGGCGAAGAGGAACATGGTCAGCGGCAGGCCGAAAATCTGCCCGAGGATCTGATCCTTCTGGCTCTTGGCGTAGCGACTGAAGTCGGGAATGTTCAGCGACAGCGTGGCCCAGAACCCGACCATTGCCGTCAGCCCTGCCGCGAAGTAACTGACCACGCTGGCGCCTTCCGGACGCTTGGGCGGGATCGCCAGCAACTCAGTCATCGACACATTGGGCATCGCCCACACCAGCAGGCCTATGCCCACCGCCACCAGTAACGGCGCCGACAGGGTTTCCAGCCATTTGATCGACTCGGCACCGCGAATCACCACCCACAGATTCAGCGCCCAGAACACCATGAAACCGATCACCTCGCCGGTGCCGCCGAGGGATTTCCAGCCCTCGAACACCGAGCCGAGAAACAGGTGAATCGCCAGTCCGCCGAACATGGTCTGGATGCCGAACCAGCCACACGCCACCAACGCGCGAATCAGGCACGGCACGTTGGAACCGAGAATGCCGAACGACGAGCGCAGCAGCACCGGAAACGGAATGCCGTACTTGGTGCCGGGGAAAGCATTGAGGGTCAGTGGAATCAACACGATGACGTTGGCAAACAGAATCGCCAGCAGCGCTTCGCCGACGCTCAAGCCGAAATAAGCGGTGAGCACGCCGCCGAGGGTGTAGGTCGGCACGCAAATCGACATGCCGACCCACAGTGCGGTGATGTGCCATTTGTTCCAGGTGCGTTCGCGCACCTTGGTCGGTGCCATGTCGTGGTTGTAGCGGGGACTGTCGAGGACATCACTGCCCGCTTCGAGCTCGTACAAGCCGTCGCGCTCGGTCACTTGTGATCTGGTCTGTTGCATGGCCGCTCCACTGTTCTTCTGATTATTTTTTGCTTATCAGGCGGCTGGCGCATACGGCGCCAGCCGGACGATGGCCGGAGGAACTGACAACTTTCATGCACCGGCCATGGTGTCAGCGGCGGCATCAATAAACGTGCCGGGTCTGGCGCTGAACGCTTGAGCGGTGCACTGCACGCTTTGCAACTTTCTGATATTCATCAGTTTTAATTGAATATTCGATGAGTCCGGGAAAACTTGTCTGAACGCTCAGGCTAAACGTCGGGCAAGTTGTCCGAAGTGTCAGGACTCAAACTGGTGCACTGCATTTATTTTTGTCGGTGAACCCGCAACCGCAGCACAACTTCAAGCGGCTGATTTCACATAGGAAATCTTGCTCATATTTCCATCCTGTCAAGTGCGTCAAAATGGTGAGCAGCCTCACCATTTTGGTGATTTCCATTATTTATCCTTACTTATCAATAGGTTGAAAGAGCTATAAGCTTATAAAAAATATTCTTGATCATTCTTGAAATCGCGACTAGTTTCTATTCCTGACAGCGATGACAGGAATATGAACTGCGCCGCTGATCTTCAATAAAACATCTAGAACCGGCACAAGTCGGTCATGCCTGCGAGGAATCCGGAATGTCTCTGTTGATCCGTGGCGCCACCGTTGTTACCCATGATGAAAGTTACCGCGCCGACGTCTATTGCGCTGACGGCGTGATCAAAGCCATTGGTGAAAACCTCGACATTCCCGCCGGCGCCGAAGTGCTCGACGGCAGTGGCCAGTACCTGATGCCCGGCGGCATCGATCCGCATACGCATATGCAACTGCCGTTCATGGGCACCGTGGCCAGTGAGGATTTCTACAGTGGCACGGCGGCGGGTCTGGCCGGCGGCACCACGTCGATCATCGATTTTGTGATTCCCAACCCGCAGCAATCGCTGATGGAAGCGTTTCATCAGTGGCGCGGCTGGGCGCAAAAATCTGCGTCGGACTATGGCTTCCACGTCGCGATCACTTGGTGGAGCGAGCAGGTGCGCGAGGAAATGGCCGATCTGGTCAGCCACCACGGCATCAACAGCTTCAAGCATTTCATGGCCTACAAGAACGCGATCATGGCCGCCGACGACACTCTGGTGGCGAGTTTCGAGCGCTGTCTGGAACTCGGTGCGGTGCCGACTGTGCACGCAGAAAATGGCGAGCTGGTCTATCACCTGCAACGCAAGTTGATGGCTCAGGGCATTACCGGGCCGGAAGCGCATCCGCTGTCGCGACCTTCGCAGGTCGAAGGTGAAGCCGCGAGCCGGGCGATCCGCATTGCCGAAACCATCGGCACGCCGTTGTACCTGGTGCACGTTTCCACCAAGGAAGCTCTGGACGAAATCACCTATGCCCGCAGCAAGGGCCAGCCGGTTTACGGCGAGGTGCTGGCCGGGCACTTGCTGCTCGACGACAGCGTCTATCAACACCCGGACTGGCAGACCGCCGCCGGCTACGTGATGAGCCCGCCGTTCCGTCCGCGCGGCCACCAGGAGGCGCTGTGGCACGGGCTGCAGAACGGCAATCTGCACACCACCGCCACCGACCACTGCTGCTT
>NZ_RAZO01000024.1:0-741 GCF_004307535.1 Pseudomonas sp. Sample_9 | reverse complement strand
GCAAAGGATCGACCGACACCCGGTGCTGGCACCGGTGTTTGAGCGGCATTGGCCGTCTCAAGGCTGACCGATACATGAATGTGGGAGCGAGCCTGCTCGCGAAAGCGGTCTGTCAGTCAAAGATGTGTCGACTGACCTGGCGCATTCGCGAGCAGGCTCGCTCCCACAAGGGGATCACGGCGGTGGGCTCATTCGCCGCGAATGTACTGCTCCAGCTGTTTGATCAGCTCGGCCTGTTCGGCAATCGCTTCCTTCACCAGGTCGCCGATCGACAACAGGCCGATCAACTGGCCGTCCTCGACCACCGGTAAGTGGCGCAGGCGTTTGTCCGACATGATGCCCAGGCAGGTGTCGACGGTTTGTCGGGTATCCACGGTAATCACGTCCTTGACCATGATGTCGCGCACTGGCGTACCGACCGAAGAGCGCCCGTGCAGCACCAGTTTGCGTGCATAGTCACGCTCGCTGATGATGCCGACCACTTTGTCGTCTTCGACCACCAGCAAGGCGCCGACGTTTTTCTCGGCCATCTTCATCAGCGCTTCGAGCACCATGTGATCGGGTTTGATCTGGTGCACTTCCTGATTTTTCTGATCTTTGAGCTTGAGCAGTTGGGCGACGGTCTTCATGGCGGTTACTCAGGTGTTGTCGTTGTTCATCAAGCATCGTAGACGCAGCCGCGCAGAGCAAGGTGGCAAAGCGGCAGTTAGCGTGCAAAAAACGCCATTTGCCGGAAAAAAC
>NZ_RAZO01000010.1:0-741 GCF_004307535.1 Pseudomonas sp. Sample_9 | reverse complement strand
GTGGTGCAGACCCTGGCCAAGGACAGCGAAAACATCAACGCCATCCTCACCGCCATTCGCGGCATCGCCGAACAAACCAACCTGCTGGCACTGAACGCGGCAATCGAAGCCGCCCGGGCCGGCGAGCAGGGTCGCGGTTTTGCCGTGGTTGCGGATGAAGTGCGCAATCTGGCGCAGAAAACCCAGAAGGCCACTGAAGAAATCCAGAGCATGATCCAGCAGTTGCAACAGGGCACCCGCGATGTGGTGCGTGTGATGGAAGACAGCCAGAACCGCACCGACGAAAGCGTGCAACACGCGGCGAAAGCGGCCGAGGCGCTGGAGACGATTACCCAGGCCGTGTCGGTGATCAATGACATGAACACGCAAATCGCCAGTGCGGCAGAAGAGCAAAGCGCAGTGGCCGACGACATCAACCGCAATGTGATCAATATCGGTCAGGTGGCGAATGAAGTGGCGGGCGGTGCGGATGAGTCGAGTTCGGCGAGCGCCGGGTTGACCAAACTGGCGGAACAGCAGCGGCGGTTGATCAATCAGTTCAAGGTCTGAAAGATCAAGAGCCCCTCACCCTAGCCCTCTCCCGGAGGGAGAGGGAACCGATTGGGGGATGCTTCAAAAGTTCGTCGATCTGCAGGTCCTCGCTGAATCCATAATCGACTGGTTCTTTCAGATCGATGTCTGACGCGAGACACCTCGGTCGGCTCCCTCTCCCTCCGGGAGAGGGCTGGGGTGAGGGGCTTT
>NZ_RAZO01000310.1:0-3439 GCF_004307535.1 Pseudomonas sp. Sample_9 | reverse complement strand
AAAAAGCCGCTTTCACCCGAAGATGAAAGCGGCAGAGGCATCCTGCCTCAGAGGGATCAGTGCACGAACAGGGCGATCAGGATGATGATCGGGATCGGTACGCCGAGGAAGAACAGCAGTAATGAGCGCATGGTGACTCTCCTTTTTAACGGACCGGAGTGGTAGTGGTGTAGGTGTCGACTTCAACGTACTCGACCGCATCGCGACGACGACCGCCGAAAGTGGCTGCCAAGCTGGCGAAGAACGCACCGGCCAGCAGCGCGACGAACATCCACAGCGAGGTGTAGGCAGCGACTTTCGCGGCGGTGTCGGCAGCTTGCTGGGCTTTCAGTTTCGCGTCAGCGATGGCTTTCTGGGTGTTGGCGTAGATTTCGTCGACACGACGTTCAGCATCGGCCTGGCTCAGGTTGGTACGTTGCGACACCAGTTGTGCGAGGTAGGTGCGGTCTTCGGCGCTGAGCTGACCGTTGGCCAGGCTCTGGGCGAAGATGCGGGTCACGGTGCCGCGTGCGGCGTCGTCGCTGACGGCTGCAGGACGATCATCGCGGAACAGGCTGTCGACGAAGTAACCGTACTGATCGCTGTCAGTGTTGGCTGCGGCAGAACCGGCGGCTTGGCTCATCGCACCGGCAGCACCGCCGACGACGTTAGCCCCAGCCTGCACACCGCCGCTGACGACGCTGCTGACCGAACCGACCACCAGCACAGCGGTGACCAGCGTGGCGACGCACCAGGCGAGGAAGCCGTGGGCGGTGTCGCGGAAGTAGACTTCGTCACCGTGCATGTTGGCCCATTTCACCCGCAGACGACCGGCAATGTAGCCGCCCATGCCGGAAGCAATGATCTGCGTCACGGCCAGCCAGACAATCGTCGAAATGCCCAGGCCCTTGGCGCTGACGCCCTCTCCGGCCCACGGTGAAACAGCCGAAAAGCCCAGACCGAAACCGAGCAGCACCAGAATCATCGACAGCGCAGCGGCCGCCGCAGCACCGGCGAAAATCGCGCCCCAGGACACGCCTGAGACGCTGCTCGACTCTTCCACGGCAGGATAATAGCCATCAGGGGATCTATTCATTGTTGTACTGCTCCAGGCATGAAAAATGGTGTTACAACTCGTCAGGTGAGGAATTGCAGTGACCGTGCCAGTTACAGAAACTAAATAAACCCTTTATTTTCAACAGGTTATAAAGTTTGAACTTCGCTGATCCGTGCAATTTGCAATAAACGGTCAGCGCCTGCGGGTTTTCTGCATTGATGACTGACTGCCAAATCCGATCAGTTCCGATTCACCGTCGCGACGAAGATGAAAGTTAATTTAAAGCGTCACGGTAAATTCTTGGCAAAATGCTGCCATTCCGTTTGAACCGATCAGCAGGCCTGCCTATGACTCGTATCTTGACCATCGAAGACGACGCCGTGACCGCGCGGGAAATCGTTGCCGAACTCAGCAGCCACGGGCTGGACGTCGACTGGGTCGACAATGGCCGCGAAGGCCTGGATCGAGCCGTGAGCGGCAACTACGACCTGATCACCCTCGATCGCATGTTGCCCGAGCTGGATGGTCTGGCCATCGTCACCACCCTGCGCACCATGGGCGTGGCGACGCCGATTCTGATGATCAGCGCCCTCTCCGATGTCGATGAGCGCGTGCGAGGTTTGCGCGCCGGTGGCGATGACTACCTGACCAAACCGTTCGCCACCGATGAAATGGCCGCGCGGGTGGAAGTGTTGCTGCGCCGACAGAACAGCGTCGCCACCCAGGCCACGACATTGAACGTCGCTGACCTCGAACTCGACCTGATCAGCCATGAAGCCCGCCGCGCCGGACAGGTGCTGACGCTGTTGCCCACCGAATACAAACTGCTCGAGTTTCTGATGCGCAACAGCGGCCAGATTCTCTCGCGGATGATGATTTTCGAAGAGGTCTGGGGTTATCACTTCGACCCGGGCACCAACCTGATCGACGTGCACATCGGCCGTCTGCGCAAAAAAATCGACGCAGCCGGCAACGTTCCGCTGATCCGCACGGTACGGGGCTCCGGCTATGTCATTGCCGAACCCGTCTGACGGCTGGCGCTCGTCCAGCAGCCGCTTGCTGGCGCTGTACAGCTCGCTGTTCGTGGCGTGGAGCGCGATCCTCATGGGGGTCATGTACTACGAGGTGTCCGGCTACCTCGACAAACTGGCCAAACATTCGTTGATGCAACGCCAGCACCTGTTTTCGCACTTTCGCGGCGAGCAACTCGAAGACGCCCTCGCCGCCAGCATGACCTTCGATATTCGTGGTATCGACGCCTATGGCCTGTTCAGCGCTGACGGCGTTTACCTGGGCGGCGCACTCCAGCAAATTCCTGAAGGACTGCCGCTCGACGGCAAGATCCATATGCTCGCCGAGTGCGCCGATTCCGATGACCCGACCCTGCCGAGCGACAGCTGCGATGCCGTGGCCACCCAGACTCGCGACGGTCGCTGGCTGGTGCTGCTGCGTGACAACGGCTCGCTGTTCGCGGTGACGCGGATTATTTTGCACGCGTTGTTCTGGGGCGTGTCGCTGACGATCATTCCCGGGGTCGCCGGTTGGCACCTGCTGCGGCGTCGACCGTTGCAGCGCATCCGCGCGATCCAGAACAGCGCCCAGGCCATCGTTGCCGGCGACCTGACGCACCGCTTGCCGCTGTCCAATCGCCGCGATGAACTGGACATGCTCGCCGCCATCGTCAACGCCATGCTCGAGCGCATCGAGCGCTTGATGAACGAGGTCAAAGGCGTCTGCGACAACATCGCCCACGACTTGCGCACTCCCCTGACCCGCTTGCGCGCGCAGTTGTATCGCATGCAGCAACAGGCCGGCGAAGGTTCGCAGGAAGCGGCGCAACTGGATCTGGTACTGGCTGAGGCGGACACGCTGATGGCGCGCTTTCGCGGCTTGCTGCGGATTTCCGAACTGGAAGATCGCCAGCGCCGCTCAGGTTTCGTCGAACTTGATCCGGTGCGTTTGCTGGAGGAATTGCACGAGTTCTATCTGCCGCTGGCCGAGGAAGGCGATCTGCGCTTTCAGTTGAACATGCCGGAGACACTGCCGCCGCTCAATGGCGACCGCGCGCTGCTGTTCGAAGCGCTGGCGAATCTGCTGAGCAACTCGATCAAATTCACCCCGCCCGGCGGCACGGTGATGTTGCGTGGTGTCAATGCGAATGGGCAGACGCGGATCGAGGTTCACGACTCAGGACCGGGGATTCCCGAGGCGGAACGTGAGGCGGTGTTCCAGCGTTTCTATCGCACCGAGGGCGGCCAGCCACAAAGTGGTTTTGGACTGGGGCTATCGATCGTCGCGGCGATTGTCAGCTTGCATGGCTTCAGTCTTGAAGTCGGCAGCAGCGATCTGGGCGGGGCGAAACTGGTGCTGGATTGTCGGCAGAGTTTGATCAGCCAGGCCTGA
>NZ_RAZO01000202.1:0-742 GCF_004307535.1 Pseudomonas sp. Sample_9 | reverse complement strand
TCAGCAAAGACATGATCGCCGTGCGCATCGGCCCGGACTGGCGCCTGGCCGTGGTCGCCTCGCCCGAGTACTTCGCTCGCCACCCGGCACCTGCCACGCCGCATCAGTTGACGGAACACACCTGCATCAACATCCGCCACCAACCGGCCGGCGCGATATACGCCTGGGAGTTTGCGCACAAGGGTCAGGATTTCAGCGTCAAGGTCGACGGGCAACTGGTGTTCAACAGCATCATGCATGTGCTCAACGCCGCTGTGGATGGCATCGGCGTAGCGTACGTGCCCGAGCAATTGGTCGCGCCGTATCTGGCGGACGGTCGACTGGTGGAAGTGCTGAGCGAGTGGTGCCCGACGTTTCAGGGCTATCACCTCTATTACCCCAACAGGCGCCAGAGCTCGGCAGCGTTTGCGGCGTTTGTCGAAGCGCTGAAATACAACCGCTGACACCACAAATCATCTGAGCAAAACGCCGATCCCTGTGGGAGCGAGCCTGCTCGCGAAGGCGCCAGATCAGATACATCCACCTTGAATGACACACCGCTTTCGCGAGCAGGCTCGCTCCCACAGTGATCCGGGGCAGATCTACAATCTTCGTTGCACCCCAAATCCCCTGTGGGAGCGGGCTTGCCCGCGAAGGCGTCGGCACATTCAACATCATCATCGCCTGACACACCGCTTTCGCGAGCAAGCTCGCTCCCACAATGGTCCGGGGCAAGGCCACAATCTTCAGCGCAACCCAAATC
>NZ_RAZO01000127.1:0-742 GCF_004307535.1 Pseudomonas sp. Sample_9 | reverse complement strand
CGCGAACTGCAAGAAGCCAACGCCTCGCTGGAAGCCACCGTGGCGCAACGCACCGCCGCCCTCACCGAGGCCAACGCCGAGCTGCTGAGCCTGGCCACTCACGACGGTTTGACCGGCGTTTACAACCGCCGCCGCTTTGACGAAAAAATCACTGAATACTCACTGCTTTCCCGACGCACCGGGCGCCCGTATGCCCTGCTGCTGATCGATGCCGACCACTTCAAACGCATCAATGACAGCCACGGCCACGCGGCCGGTGACGAGGTCCTGCAACAACTGGCGACCTTGATCCAGAACAGCGTACGCAGCACCGATTTCGTCGCGCGTTACGGCGGCGAGGAATTTGCCGTGCTGCTGCCGGAAGTCGCGCAACCCGAAACCCCGGAAGTCGTCGCCGAAAAGATTCGCGCAGCGGTGGCCGAAGCGCAGTTTCCCGGCGTCGGCAACGTCACGGTGAGTATCGGTCTCGCCCTGGCAGATCCGGCCGACAACAACCACACCGCCCTGATCAAACGCGCCGATCAGCAGCTGTATCAGGCGAAGGCTGCGGGGCGCAATCAGGTTGCGTTTCATGCCCACTGACACCGGCGTATATCAACCAGAGACAGGTCGGCTCACCGACCCCATCGCTGGCAAGCCAGCTCCCACAGGGATTGGGTAAAAGCGGAAATATGGGTCGGCCGGAGAACCGCTTTCGCGAGCAGGCTCGCTCCCACAGAAAAGCAAAGCAGCGCAGCTGCCC
>NZ_RAZO01000124.1:36690-37781 GCF_004307535.1 Pseudomonas sp. Sample_9 | reverse complement strand
AAACTTGTCGGTCGCCGCCCACACTTCGGGCTGATGCCGGGCGATCCAGTTGGCCTCGGCCTGGGCGCGAAAGTAATCCACCGTTCCTTGGGCGCCGACCAATTTGAACAGCCAGCCCCACGGCCCCTTGATGCCGCCCTCGACCTCGGCCTGACGTTGATCGAGCCAGACAATCGCCGGGCGCAGCGGTTTGCCCTCGGCGTCGACATTGATCACGGTGCCGCGCTGGGTAGTCAGGGACACGCCGGCAATCTGCGCACGGTCGATGCCGGTCTGCTGCCAGAGTTGCTGACACGCCTCGCCGAGTTTCGCCCAGTAATATTCCGGATCCTGCTCGGCCCAACCGGGTTGCGTCGAGTAGTACGCCTGCAGATCGACTTTGCCTTTGCCGAGCAGATTGCCCTGCAGATCGAAGAGCAATGCGCGCACGCTCTGGGTGCCGTTGTCGATGGCTAACAGGTATTTCATGGCGTGATCTCCGGCAAGCCGTGATCGCGCAGCCAAAGCAAACGATAGCGCTGGATTTCCGTTTGCCAGCGCTCATCATCCCAGGCCAATCGTGGCTGGCAGAGCGTGCGGATCGCCGGCAAATAATCCTCGCCACCGCGCGGCAGCAACAGGCCCAAACGGGTGCGGCGCAGCAGCAAATCATCCAGGTGCAGAATCATTTCCGCCTCGCAGGCGAACGCCAGTTCGGACCACAACGTATCGCTGGCGCCGACTGTTTCGTGGCCGAGTTCGCCGAGCAATTGCGCCAGCCTCGGCAGGTCTCGACCGTGACGTCCGGCCAAGCGTCGCCATTGACTCGTACTCAGTCCCGCAAGTGTCAGCGGCGGCACAGCGGCGAACACCGGTGCGCCGTCATCGACAAAAGAACGCCCGAGCATCGCCGCACAAGCCTTGAGCACTTCGATCGCTTGCGGGCGAAATGTGGTCAGTTTGCCGCCGGCCAAAGTCACGCAACCGGGCTCCTGCCACAGCACATGTTCGCGGGTCTCGTTGGACGGTTTGCCCTGCTGCGCACCCGCCGCGCTGCCCACCACCGGACGCACGCCTGACCAGGTCGACAGCACGTCGTCGACGCCCACTTC